>CALWOY010000055.1 GCA_944383255.1 uncultured Clostridia bacterium | reverse complement strand
GCCCTTCAAATTGGTGAAAAACTGGGCTATGTGTTGCATCACTGTCTGCTCTGTAGGTTCTACCTGGGCTAACAATTTTAAATGGTGGTTTCATTGATTGCATTGCTCTAACTTGAACAGACGATGTTTGAGAGCGAAGCAAGATATTGTCAGTTATAAAGAATGTATCTTGCATGTCACGTGCTGGGTGATCTTTTGGTACATTTAAGGCTTCAAAGTTGTAATAATCATATTCAACTTCTGGTCCTGTAATCACAGTAAAGCCCATGGCAACACAAGCATCAATTAGTTTATCAAATACTTTATGCAAGGGATGTATTTCTCCTTTTTCAATTATTTTAGAAGGTTCTGTTATGTCAATTTTCTCTTTTGACATTTTTTCTTCTAGTGCTCTTTCGTTTAGATTGATTTGCAAATTTTTTAATTTGTTTTCTATTTCTTCTCTTGCCAAATTTATAAGTTGACCAATCTTAGGTCTATCTTCCTTATTGATGTCTTTCATAGAATGCAAAAGATTTGTAAGTTTCCCTTGTTTGCCAAGATACTCAACCCTAATATCATTCAAAGATTTTAAGTCTTTACAAGCGTCAATCTTACCATTTGCTTCAGTACGCATTTGATTTATTTGTTCTACCATAAAATTCTCCTTAAATAAAAAACTTTGCAAATCTTAGGGCGGCAAAGTGCCACGGTACCACCTAAGTTATGCAAAGCACACTCATTTGATCTGTTACGGGATCTCCCGACCAATCCTACTACTACTTCAGTTGGCAACTAGAAAGTGAATTCATTGCATACAAGCAAAGAAAATCTCTCAGCCACGAATTTTCATCTCTGTTTGCCGTTAATGCAATTACTAGTCTTTCATCATCGTTTTTCAAAAACAACAAAAAGATACCATATACATAAAAGTTTGTCAATCATTTTGCAATTTTAATGTAAAAGTTGTATATTCTTTAGATATGGAAATTAAATATAAAGATATAGTGGTTAATAATGCCACAGAAAGACAAACAATTTATTCTTTTCTTCGCAAAAATGGTTATAGTGAAAACTATCTAAAAAATTTAAGAAAAAAGTTTGGGTTTATTAAATTAAATGGGGTGGCATGCAATAGTGACACAAATGTAAAAGATGGGGATATAATATCTGTAAATATCAATCCAAACACAAAAACAATGATATGTCCTTGCATAATACCACTAGATATAGTATATGAAGATGAAGATGTGATTGCAATAAACAAACCAAGTATGTTGGCGACAATGCCTTCTAGGTCACATTTTTCATATAATTTATCAGGGGCTCTTGTAGCAAGATATGAAAAAGAAAACTTCGTTGTAAGAATAATAAATAGATTAGATAAAGAAGCATCTGGAATAGTCCTGGTTGCCAAAAATAGTTTAATTAGTAACTATTTAAATAAGCCTAATGCAGTAAAAAAAGTTTATTATGCCTTATGTGTCGGAAATATTGAAAGTGATGTTGTAATCAATAAAAATATAGACACTTTAATTAACAATGACGGCTATAATGTCAATAAACGAGTGGTTTCTACAAATGGAAAACCTGCAACTACACATGTTCAAATAGTACAAAATTTCAATGGTTATTGCTGTTTAAAAATTACTTTAGAGCATGGCAGAACTCACCAAATAAGAGTACATTTATCTTCTATAGGTCACCCACTGCTTGGTGATACAATATATGGAGAAAAATCTGATTTAATTTCTCACACAGCCTTGGTTTGTAAAGAAATGTCATTTCAAATGCCAAACGGAAAGAACATTAATTTAAGTATTCCCTTTCCTGATGATTTCAAAAAACTTTTAAGGAACTAAGTTTAACATATCGTCTATTGATGATGAATTAAGATATGTGTCTGGTATTTTTCCGACAATAATACTTTCTGCAATCATTAATTGCGTCGTTGTTTGAATTGTTTGATTTGCAGTTGGCAATATTATTGATACATTAGTTGTTACAGTCAAATAAATTTTATGATTTGTCTGATTTATGCCCGCTTCTATAAACTCTGAACTAAATCGACAAGATATACTTCCAATTGGAAGTAATTTTATATTTATCTCTGGACCACGCCCAACTAATATTGGCATTCCTGTAAATGTTCCGATAGGAACATCTATACCTTTTTCTCCCATATTTTCTAACTGAACTTGTGCATTCTTTACGAGTTCTCTTGCAAGCAAATTGATTTGTAGAGAATTGGTACTGATATACATTATGTCACCGTTTTCATCTCGATTTATAGTTATAAGGTCATCATAAACAATACCAGAATTTATAGTGCGATAAACGGCTTCTTCGACTGCTTTTTGTGAAAGAGAACGTGTTTGTGCTGTTGAAAATTCAATTATAACTGGGTTTACAACATAATTTAAATAAACAAATATAAAAAGAACAATTATTAACAGTATACAAACAATTATGCCAATTTTAAGTTTTATTGGCATTTTTCTTTTTGTTCTGTTATTTATATGTGTCATATAATAATCTATATGCACCAAAATTTTAACTTTCTACAATTTCTTTGTTTTTGCTCTAAATATAATTCCAAATATGAATGCAAAGAATATAGCGGCAGCAATGCCTCCAGCGGTAGCAGTTAAACCCCCTGTAAATATTCCTAAAATGCCGTTTGATTTAACCGCACTAATTGCTCCTTTTGCAAGTGATGCCCCAAATCCGATAATTGGAACATTTATACCTGCTTTACAAAATTCGCTTATAGGATCAAAAATGCCAATTGCTTCAAGCACAACTCCCAAGACAACAAAAGTCACCAAAATTCTTGCTGATGTCATTTTAGTTTTTATTATCAAAATTTGCCCCAAAAAACATATTAGTCCACCGGTAGCAAATATAATTAAATACACATACCATTCATTCATTTTTCTACTCCTTCTATTACCACTGCGTGTGCTATACCTGGCACAGTGTCCCCTTGCTGTGAACTCGTTGTACTAAGTAAAGCACCAGTTGCCATAAACAATACTTTTTTATATTCACCTGCAATCAACTTTTTCATTATGATAGAATTAAAAACCGTAGCACTACATCCGCAACCACTACCACCCATCAGTACATTTTGATTCCTTTTGAATATCATTTGTCCACAGTCTTTATAATTTAAACCAAGTTTATATCCTTGATCTTCCATAAGGTCGATGAGTATTTCACTGCCTAGCTTACCTAAATCTCCAGATAAAATTAAATCATAATCATCAGGTGTAGTATTTGTATCTTTAAAATGAGCAATTAAAGTATTCATTGCCGCAGGTGCCATAGCAGCACCCATATTATTTACATCGTTTATTCCAAAGTCTGTTACTTTGCCAAAAGTTGCCGAAGTTATTCTTGGACCATTCCCTTTTATTGAAACAACATCTGCACCTGAACCGGTTACAGTCCATTGTGAAGTCGGCGGACGTTGATTACCTAGTTCCAAAGGAAACCTAAATTGTCTTTCAGCAGTAGAAAAATGGCTTGATGTTGCACATGCTATTGTATCAAAATGTCCGCCGTCAACTAGACAAGCACTTAGTGCAAGTGATTCTGCCATAGTAGAACATGCACCAAATACCCCTACATATGGAATATCAAAAGAACGTGCGGCATAACTTGAACTTATTATTTGATTTAATAAATCACCTGCCATAAATAAATGGACATCACTATACTTGGCATTTGCACTTTTTATGGCACCATCTAGTGCTCTTTCAATCATCACTCTTTCTGCTTTTTCATAGGTTTTCTGTCCAAAGAAATCATCTTTTTCTTCTATTTGGCTAAAATACTTTCTAAGGTGTCCCTTTCCTTCTTTTGGTCCCACTATACTGTAGTGTCCGATTATCTTTGGTTTGTTATTAAAAAATACTGTTTGATTTCCTCTTTTCCTTTCCATAATCACCTTACAAAAACAAATATATTAGACCAACAATCATACTCGCAACTGTTCCAGATACAATAACTGGTCCTGCTATTATGAACATCTTTGCACACATACCAAATATTATTCCCTCATTTTTAAATTCAATTGCTGGGCTCGCGATTGAGTTAGAAAATCCAGTAATTGGCACAATTGTTCCAGCACCTGCAAATGCACCTATTTTATCAAATACACCAAGACCAGTCAAAAATGATGCTAAAAAGATTAAGATTATTAGTGTATATGCCCATGCACTTTGAGTTGAAACGCTTGGAAACCAAAGTAATATTAAGTCATTACATAGTTGACCTAAAGTACAAATTAGTCCTCCAACCCAAAATGAGTTAAAAAGGCTTGGCCAAGCATGAGTTTTAGCAATTTTAGCTTCAACATATGCGTTGTATCTTATATTGCGTTCTTGTTCTTGCATAAAATCCTCCAAATCAGTTATTGACATTATTTTATCAAATAAACGAGATATACATAATTTTATCTAAATTACAAAAACTAATAACGGAGGAAATATGAAAAAAATTTTGGTTTGTTTAATGCTTGTTTTATCTATTGTCACCCTTACTGCTTGTCAAGATGCATCTATGAGAACATTAAGCAAAGTAAATACTACTATAGACAAAGTTCAAAATCTCGTAGAAAGTATGGATAAAATTTCTAACGATATTCTTTTAATAGATAATATAATGGACGAAGATAATACAGGTACTGGTTATGATGGAGCAACATTTACTAGCGGTTCATATGTTATGGACAGTTTTATAAATAATATTTTAAAACTAAGTAATGAAGCACATAACGCAATAGACTTAAATAACGATACAAATGATATTTTATTAGAAATTGATGCCAATATGGATGATATCCGCACCATTAGTAAACTTATAGATTCAAATAAATCTAAACTTTCAAATGATACAAATAATTCAATTGATGACATTTGTAATAATATTTTGATGAATGTAAATAGATTGATGATTACAAGAGATGATGTAACAAATGAATTAAACTCTACTTTATCTTTGAAAAGAAATTACACAAGAAATGTGGAACAATTGACTTCAAAATATACCAGACTATGTTCATCACTACAGACAAAAAACACTTATCTTGAAAATATAAATAATTCAATGAACAGCCTTTACGATACACTTTATTATATTTATCGCCCAAGTGGCGAAGCAGAAAGTGTTTCTAAATCATTTTCAAATATTGACACATATAAAAATGCAACAAATAATTACAAAAACAAACAAGATAGAAAAAATACACAGAACAACGAAAATGCCAATAATTATGGTTACGGATATGGATATAATGGTGCTGGCTATGGCATGAATAATCCTTATTACGGTTATGGTGGTTATATGGGAGGTCGTGGTTTTGGTGGCTATGGATATGGCGGATACCCTTATTCACCCTATGGAAGATATAATCCCTATCTTCCAAATATTGATACTTTTGGCACTTATAGAAATATTGATACTTATAAACCATATAATGATGAAGAAGATGATGATGAAAATAATTATGATATAGAATATGAAAAACCAAGAATTGAAAGAGTAAAAAAAGAAAAGTGAACTTTATAATGTCCACTTTTTACATTACGCTAAGTTTATCCTTTATTTTTTCTAAAACCTTATTTTCAAGTCTACTTACCTGCACCTGAGAAACACCAAGAACTTTGGCAATTTCACTTTGAGTTTTATCTCTAAAAAATCTTAAGAGTATTATTTTCTTATCCCTTTTATCCAAAGATTTTAATACTTCTTTAAGCATGATATTATCAATCATTTTTTCGTGTGAATTATCTGGATTTAGCCTATCAATCAAAAGTAAACTTTTTGAGTCATCTTCAAATGGTGTGTAAATCGATATAGGCATGGCTGCTGAATCCATTGTAAAGATTACCTCTGCTTCGTCAATATCAAATTTTTTTGCTATCTCTTGTGGAGTGGGTTTCCTATAATTTTCTCTGTTAAATTCTTCAATATATTTCCTTATTTTTAAATTCAATGTTTTAATTGTCCTAGATACTTTAATGGCTCCGTCATCGCGCATAAAGCGCTTTATTTCACCAATTACCATAGGTACAACATATGTTGAAAATTTAACATTAAATTTTTCGTCAAAGTTATTTATGGCTTTTAAAAGACCTATTGTCCCAATTTGGTATAAATCATCATATTCAATGCCTTTGTGCAAAAATCTTTTTATAACACTTTTAATAAGTGGAGAATTTTCTTCAAATAGTTTTGTTTTTGCACTTTCATCACCTTTTTTAGCTTTGGTTATAAGTTCAAGTGTAGTATTTTGGTCTAACACTTTACTCCCCTACGGCTACTTTTGCACGTTTGTGAAAAAACTTTTGCATTTTGACAATAAGTCCAGATTCTACATTGTTTTTAAGTTCTAAATTGTCCATAAAACTTTCCATAACAGAAAAACCCATTCCACTTCTTTCTTCATTTGGTTTTGAAGTATAAAATGGTTCACGTGCTTTTGAAAAATCTTCTATACCTATTCCATTATCTATAACTTCAATATCTACACTCTCTTCATATAATTTTACCTTGATACAAACATTCCCTGGTAAACTTGGATATGCGTGTACAACACAGTTAGTAACTGCTTCTGAAACTGCTGTTTTTATATCTGTTATTTCATCCAATGTTGGATTAGCCTGTACGCAAAATGCTGCAACACAAGATCTAGCAAAACCCTCATTTATTGATAAAGCCTTAAAGTTTAATTCCATTTCATTTAATAATTTCATATCTTCTCCTTTTAAGAAATTTTTGGCATAATGTCATATAACCCTGTCATTTTAAATATTCTTTCTGCGTGACTTGAAGGGTTGCATATAAATATTGGAATGTTTTTATCTTTCATTCTTTTATACCTACCAATTAAAACACCAATACCAGTACTATCCATAAAATCTAATTCTGATAAATCTATAATAATTTGTTTAAATTTTGGCATATCAAATATTTCGTCCAGTCCAATTCTTGCACTGTACGCTGAATGCTCGTCGAGTTCTCCGCTAAGTACAACATATAGTGTGTTTTCATAAACTCTGTGTTTAATCTGCATAAAATGCCTCCTTGTTTTATATTGTAACAAAATAGATATGTAAGAAAATATAATACATTGTCTAAAGAGGTCGAATTTAGAGATAAAAAACAATTGAAATTTTTTAAAAAAATGCTTGACTTTGTTTTAAAGTTATAATACTATATTAAAGTCGCAAGATATCGGGGTGTAGCGCAGTTGGTAGCGCACGTGGTTTGGGACCATGGGGCCGGGAGTTCGAGTCTCTTCACCCCGACCATTGTGGGTCTTTAGCTCAGTTGGTTAGAGCAACCGGCTCATAACCGGTCGGTCCGGGGTTCGAGTCCCTGAAGACCCACCAATACCCGCAAATAATATATGGTTCGGTAGTTCAGTTGGTTAGAACGCTAGCCTGTCACGCTAGAGGTCGTGGGTTCGAATCCCATCCGGATCGCCAATTTGCCTCGGTAGCTCAGTCGGTAGAGCAAAGGACTGAAAATCCTTGTGTCGGTGGTTCGATTCCGCCCCGCGGCACCAGATGTGCCCTATCGGGACATCAAAAAACCAACATTTCATTCCCATTACACTTTCCCAACTTTAATTAGTAGTTCGAGTTTGTTGGTTTTCTCATAAAGACTACTAAGACTTGCTAGTGTGGCTCAACGGTAGAGCAGCTGATTTGTAATCAGCAGGTTGTTGGTTCGATTCCAATCACTAGCTCCAATTTGGGTAGGTTGCAGAGCGGTCAAATGCAACGGACTGTAAATCCGTCGGCTTCGCCTTCGATGGTTCGAATCCATCCCTGCCCACCACCTAATTAAACACCAATATTGTGGTGTTTTTTTTTGTTTATATTGTACTATTCTGCGTGTGTAAATTTTTTTGGGGTCACGATTTAGTCACAAACATATAAAAAATAAGGAAAGATTTTACTCTTCCTTATTTTTAATTTGTTTGATTTGATATAAATACCTGTACTTGATAGTTCCATTGTAAAATGCCTGAAACAATTACTAATTGTAAAGTAAATTCTGGAACTATATGGTATTTGTTTTTTGCTATTTCAATTAAACTCTTTGTTGTTTGTTCAAGATTGTTTTCTGTACAGTTAGCACATAAATAATTTCCTTGTGGTAAAGTTTTTAATCCATTTATTTGTTTGTACTTTGTGCAAATAGCAAATAACTGATGTTGTCCGTTTTGCTTATATATACCTGCTGAATCTTCGAAAGAAAACTCCCCTTTTATATTCTCTGGCAATTGGTTATAAAAGTGGCGGTGATAATCAAATAAGTTATCTAATGTTGGAGTTTTCATTGTTTCGGATAATAAAATAGTTCGCTTTGGAAAGTTTTTTATAAAAGGGCTTTGCCCTGATTGGTTTTCGGTTAATTTATTTTCATAATAAAGACGTGCACGTTCTATTTTTATTTTAGCGTAATTTAGTTCAGCAATTTTTTCATCAGCATTTATTTCCGCTTGTTTTAATGCATTTATAATTTTGTTAAAGTCGTTATAAGATAAAATTTTTTTAATTTCAGATAAAGTTAAATCCATATAACGCAATGTCTTTATTGTATTAAGCCGAACAATCTCCTGTGGTGAATAATAACGATAACCTGTCCATTCGTCCACTTTGCATGGCTTTACAAGGTCTATCCTATCATAATGTCGTAATGTTTCGGTTGTCGTATTGACTATTTTTGCGGTTTCGCTTATTGAAAAAAGATTTTTCATTATTTCCCCTTGACTTTTGTGTTACACAAAAGTTTATCATCATAATATCATTAAAATCATATTAATGTCAAAGATATATTTAGGAGGTTGAAATTATGAAAAAACTAACGGCCTTTTTGGGAGCAATAATTGCGTCTATTCTTTTTGTATTTACAGGCTGTTCAAATGACAATTTTACAAAAAAAGTCTATAATTCTGGCGATATTAGTATAGACCGAATAATCATAGATGTAATAGACAGAGATTTAGAAATCCTGGCTTCGGAAGATGACGAAATCTATATTGATTATTTTGATAGTGACAAGGAGTATCTTGATATCGCTTTTTCTAATAATCAACTTACTATCAAATTGCTTTTTAACAAAAATTGGACTGATTTTATCGGTTTTAAACCTTCTGCGGAGTATCGAAAAATTCAAGTAAAAATACCGACTAATACTATTATTGATTTTTCGGCAAGTACTACAAACGAAGATATTAAGATTACATCATTATCTTTTGTAGAAAATGTTACACTTAATTCAAATGGTGGCAATATAATTTGTGACCACATAAATGTTGGTAAGTCAATCAATTTGACAGCAAAAAATGGTGATATTACAGGCACTATTTTGGGTACTTTAGATGATTTTTCTACAAAGTGTACTATAAAAAAAGGCAAATGCAATTTACCACTAAATAAGAAAGATGGTGCAAAAACTTTTATTGCCAATTGCAATAATGGAAATATTGACATTGACTTTGTTAAAAATTAAGTTAAAAAAAACAAGTATATTACTTACTTGTTTTTTTTAACTTTTATCAATAACATCACATATTTCATTGAAATAATTTTTGTTAGTTACATCAATTTTTATCATACTTTTAAATTGATTCATAAAAGTAAATTGTCGCTTTGCATAATTTCGAGAATGTTGTTTAATTAAATCAATGCAAGTTTGTAAATCTTCTTGACCTTTAATATATGGTAGTATTTCCTTATAACCAATAGCTTTAAAACATTGAATATTTTCACCATATTTAGAAAATATTATCTTTGTTTCTTCAAGTAAACCATGACTTATCATATCGTCTACTCTTTTATTTATTTTTTCATAAAGTTTTGTTCTATCACACACAAGTCCAAATAATAAATATTTGTCACTTTCATCACTTTTTTTGATATGTGAGTTAGTTAAAGCAAGTTCAGCATATCTTAAAAGTCTAGCACGATTGTTCTTATCTTCTTGCTTTAATGGTTTACCATTGTTAATAATAATGTCACATAATTGATTATTATCTAAATTTGCAAGTTTTTGTCTAACTTCATCATGTGCTTTTGTATTGCCAAGATTATAATTTTCTATTAAAGCCTTGATATACAAGCCAGTACCACCAACAATTATGACGTTTTTACCTTTTGAGAAAATTTCCTGCATAGTATGCTTACAATCGTTAACAAAATCATAAACACTATAATTTTGATTTGGTTCTATAAAATCAATTAAATAATGCTTGATTCCCTGCATTTCCGATTTTTTAATTTTTGCCGTTCCAATGTCTAGATATTTATAAATTTGCATAGAATCACAGGAAATTATTTCGGCATTATATTTTTTTGCTAAGTTAATAGATAATTTTGTTTTTCCAACCCCAGTTGGACCATATAAAATTATTGGTTTCACTAAACAATCCTTTTAAACATCTTTTCTAATTGTTTTTTGTCAAAAGTTACTACTATTGGTCTACCATGAGGACAAAGAAGAGTTGTTTTTTGATTTTTTAATGTATCAAGTAAAATATTTATTTCTTTTTCAGAAAGCCTATACCCTGCCTTTATTGCTGCTTTACAACCCATTGTTGCAAACTCATGGCGAAGTATTTCGTGTGGCTTTTTTATAAGTCCGTCAAGATTATGTAAAATTTCATCAAAGAAATCTTTTAAGTTAATATCATTTAAGAGCATAGGAATACTGTTAATCTTAAATGTATTGTATCCAAAAAGAGATATATCAAACCCATAACTTTTTAAAATGGAAATATTGTCTTCTAAAAACGAAAATTCCTTGTCATTGACCCTAAGAATATAAGGCAATAAAAGTTGTTGAATTTCTATATCGTTATTTTCTGCTTGTTCCATAAATTTGTCAAATAACTGGCGTTCATGTGCGGCATGCTGGTCAATAAAATACAAATTATCACCTTCTTGAACAATTATGTAAGTTTCAAAGGCAACTCCTACAATTATTCTTTGTGGACTAAAAAGACTTTCATATTTAATTTGTTCTGCTTGTTCATTTAATGGTTTAAAGTGCTTATCGTCTTTAAAATCTTGTATTGGTGCATCTTTTTCAATAGCGACTTCAAGCGGAACAAAACTTTGTGAAAATTTTAAGGTATTATCTTGTTTATTCTCCCAAAAATCTTTAAATGTGTTTTCATATGTTTGTTGACTCTCAAAACTAATACCACTAGTTTTTAAATTCACTTGAGTATCATTTTGAACTTGCTCTTTTGGTATAGTAATTACCGTTTGGGTATCTTCAACATGATTAAAAGCTAATCCGTCTTTTATATGAGTTTGTCTAGAAAGGGCTTCAAAAACAGCATTATTAAAAAGCATATATATTTGTTGCTGATTTTCAAATTTGACTTCTAGTTTATTTGGATGAACATTGACATCCAAACTATCGGTTGGCATATTTAAAAATAATACATATACAGGAAACTTTCCTTTCATTAAAAATGTATCGTATGCATTTGCTATGCTTGCGGAAATGGTTGTATTTAAACAATAACGATTATTGACAAAAAGAGATTGATAAGTCCTATTACTTTTTGCGACTACTGGTGATGATATATATCCACTGACCTTATATTCGCCTTTTTGATAATTGACTTCAATCATGTTGGAAGATATTTCTGAGCCATATATTGTATATATAATGTCAAGCAAACTACAATTGGTAGTATTATATATAATTTTAGAATCAACAATATATTTAAAGTTTATGTTGCAATGTGACAACATTAGTTTTTCAACATAATTGGTTATATCATTCTCTTCTGTCTTTGTTTTTCTCAAAAATTTAGCACGAGCAGGAGTGTTATAAAATAAATTAGTAATCGATATTTTTGTACCTGTATTGCTTGCAATTTCAGTAAAATCTATTTTTTCTCCGCCCTCTAATGTTATTTTTGAGCCTATTTCACTATCTTTTGTTTTTGATATAAGTTCCACTTTTGAAACAGCAGCAATGCTTGCAAGTGCTTCTCCTCGAAAACCCATAGATTTTAAAGTACTTAAATCTTCAATAGTTGAAAGTTTGCTTGTAGCATGTGGCAAAAAAGCAGTTTCAATCTGGTCTGCTTTAATACCACAGCCGTCATCTGTGACTGATATTAGTTTAGTTCCGCCCTCAATGATTTCAATAACTATATTTTTAGCACCGGCATCAATTGAATTTTCTACTAGTTCCTTAACAATTGAAGCAGGTTTTTCTACCACTTCACCTGCTGCAATTTTTGACCAAACAGATTTTTCTAGAACTTTTATATCTGCCATAGTTTAACTCCTATTTTATCTTATTTTTTAAATCAGCGATTATTTCAAATGCACTGATTGGTGTAAGTCTATTAATATCAATATCTTTTAATATACCAATCACCTCTGTATATCTTATATCCTTTTCTTTTGCATTATCTTTATCTATTGTAGTGTTTAAGGCTAAAGTTTTTGTTGTATCATTTTGTTCAAGCATATTTGATATTTCTTTTGCTCTTTGGATAATTTGTTCTGGAACTCCTGCGAGTCCTGCAACCTCTATACCAAAACTTCTTGATGCACCACCTCTTGCTATTTTTCGCAAAAATACAATATGGCCATTTATTTCTTTTACTGTTATTTTATAATTTTTTACACCCGGAAGAAAGTTTTCAAGTTCTGTTAATTCATGATAATGCGTAGAAAAAAGTGTTTTAGCATGCATATTATTGGATAAATACTCCACTACCGCCCAGGCAATACTAAGACCATCATAAGTGCTTGTTCCTCGCCCTATCTCATCTAATACAATCAAACTTTTATCTGTCGCATTTTGTAATATATTTGCAACTTCAGACATTTCTACCATAAATGTTGATTGCCCTAATGCTAAGTCATCACTTGCACCAACTCTAGTAAAAATTCTATCTGTGAGTGCAATTTCTGCTTGTTTTGCGGGAACAAATGAACCCATGTGAGCCATTAAAGTGATAAGTGCAACTTGTCGCATGTATGTACTTTTTCCCGCCATATTTGGACCAGTGATTATCATTGTCCTACTTTCATTTACGTCAAGATGAGTATCGTTTGGAATAAATTCATCTTTTGATAATTCTTCAACTACAGGATGCCTTCCGTCAATTATATTGATAGTAGTTAATTTGTTGTTGATTTTAGGTTTTGTATAATTGTTTTTAATTGCCAATTGTGCAAACGACAATATGCAATCAAGCCTTGCAATTGCGTTTGATGATTTTTGCAACGATACAACTTTTGTTAAAAGTCCTTCCCGTATATCATTAAATAACTTTTGTTCAAGTTTTATAGATTTTTCTTCTGCTGTGGAAAGTTTTTCTTCTAAATCTTTTAATTCTTCCGAAATATACCTTTCATTGTTTGCTACGGTTTGTTTCCTAATGTATTCAAGTGGCAAATTTGATATGAATTGCTTGTTAATTTCTATATAGTAACCATAAACCTTGTTATAAGCCACTTTTAGGTTTTTAATGCCAGTTATATTTCTTTGCTTTGCTTCATACTCTGAAATTAACTTCTGACTATTATCACGAGCAAATTTATATTCATCAAGTTCTTTTGAGTATCCTGAATTAAAGATGCCACCAACATTTGTTAGTGCTGGTGGATTATCGACTATTGCACTTTTAAGCATTGTTACAACATCTGAATAATCATCAATATCTTTATAAATATCTTTGATAAATTGAGCGTTGCAAGGTTCTATTAACGCTTTAATTGAAGGCAGTAGTGACAAACTTTCGCATAAACTTTTGCAGTCTTTTGGTGTAAAATTATTATATGAAATTCTTCCACTAATTCTTTCTATATCATTACATTTATTTAAAATTGTCGTTAAATTATCTCTTAAAATTATTTTTGAGCACAAATCTTCTACACCATCTAATCTTAAGTTAATTTGCTTTGCATCATACAAAGGTTGTTCTATCCAAGACTTTATAAGTCGTGCACCCATAGATGTTCTGGTTTTATCCATAACATTTAGCAATGAACCTTTTTTACGTCTATCACGCAAGGTTTCCATAATTTCAAGATTACGCCTAGTATTTATGTCTAGTAACATAAATTTTTCTTCGCCAATGTACTTTATAGTACTAATGTGAGATAAATCACGCTTTTGAGTACTTTTTATGTAAGCGAAAATTGCCCCACAGGCAATTATCGCACTTGGATATCTTTTTAATGAAAATTTCTCCTTGTACTCTTTTGAAAACTGTTTTGACAATACTTCTTCACAAGTTTGTTTTTCAAATAATTCAGGATATGAATAAGTAAATTTAGGAATTAAATCTAATTGTCTAACCTGTAAACTATTTTCTATGCCTTTATCACAATAAGCCAAAATTTCACTTGGCATAATACGAACAAGATTATCATTCAAATCTTTTATTCTACTTTCACCTGAAAATTCAATAGATTTAAATTCACCTGTGGACAAATCAAGGTAAGCAAATCCTATATTTTCTTGATTTACATATATACTTGCTATGTAATTGTTTTGTTTGTCGTTTAAAAGGCCTTCGTCAATAAGTGTGCCGGGTGTAATTATTCTGACTATGTCGCGTTGAACAACATCGCTTGATTTCTTTTTGTCTTTTGGATCGCTTGTTTGTTCACAAATTGCAATTTTGTAACCTAGTGAAATAAGTTTATTTATATATGTATCGACAGAATGATAAGGCACTCCGCACATTGGTGCTCTTTCTCCTATGCCACAGTCCTTACCTGTTAAAGTTAAGTCTAGAACATGCGAAATTTCCACTGCATCATCAAAGAACAATTCATAAAAATCTCCAAGTCTATAAAACAATACACTATCAAGATTGGCTTTTTTTGTATTCAAATATTGTCGCATCATTGGTGACAGATGTTCATTTTGCAAAAGTTGTTCATAATCTATCATATTTTCTCCTTTTGTGCTTTAATTTCTTTTTCTAGATTAAGTAAATAATTTACACGCTTGTGTTTTGTTGCATCATCAATTTGGTTGTCCATCTTCTCCGCAACTGTACCCTTTCGCTTTGAATACATAAATGCAAAAATTCCATCGTATTTAACTTCTTTTACAAGATTGCAAGTTGCTTCAAAATCTTGCTCTGTTTCACCAGGAAAACCAACAATAATATCTGTAGTCAATCTAATATTGGGCATCTTCTCTCGAAGTTTTTTGACAATTGTGAGATAGTGAGAGGCAGTGTAATTTCTATTCATCGCTTTTAAAATTTTATCTGAACCACTTTGAACTGGTAAATGAAGTTCGTTTAAAATTTTATCGTTTTTACTCATAACATCAATAAGGTCATCACTAAGGTCTTTTGGATGAGAAGTCATAAACGTAAGTTTAAAATCACCGTCAATATTACAAATATCTTGCAAAAGTTCACTAAATGAGCCTTGTGAAACATCATCATTGCCATATGAATTTACATTTTGTCCCAAAAGAGTTATCGTTTTATAACTTTTTGTAGCAATTATTTCTTTAATTTCATTTAGAATATCTATTTTCTTTCGGCTTTTTTCCCTACCTCTTACATAAGGTACAATGCAATATGTACAAAAGTTGTTACAACCATACATAATATTAACCCAAGCATTATCCCCACTTGTACGTTTAGCAACAAGTTCCTCATGTAGGTCTCCACTTTCTTCATATTCACATATTCTTTTTCTATCTTTAATTTTACGATTTATTAAAGTTTTTAAATTATATAAATTATATGTACCTAATATTATATCGACAAAAGGAAAAGTTTTGTACATCTTTTCTTGTACATCTTTTTGTTGTGTCATACAACCACATACAACAATAAGTAAATTTTTATTTTTTCTTTTTTGTTGTTTAAGTGCCCCTATATTTCCAAATGCTCTATCTTCAGCACCTTCTCTTATAGCACAAGTGTTAAATACTATAATATCCGCGTTTTCACGTTGTTTTGTTTCTATGTAACCCATATCTTCAAGTATTTGTGCTATTTTTTCTGATTCATGAACATTCATCTGACAGCCATATGTAACTATGTGATAATACATTTATTCTCCTAATTATAAAGTCATTATACAACATTTTCGTTTGTTTTTACAATAGAATATCCATTAAATTTTTTAATGTGAAAGTAATAATTACACAATAAATACTCATAATAAACAAAGGTATGAAAAAAGTTTTTAAAAACATATTTTTATATTCCTCTATAGTTCTGCTATCTATAATAGTGGTGTTTTCTCTTTTTGTTATAGGAACATATTTGTTTTCTGACAAAGTGAAATTTGATATAAATAAAATTAAATATTCTAATGTAGCAATACAATTGTATGATAATGAAAATAGACCAATAAAAGATAATACAACAGGTAGTAGTTTTGTCAAATTGGACACACTAAATGATGATACAATACAGGCTTTTATATCAATTGAAGATAAAGATTTTTATAATCACCACGGACTAAATTATAAACGAATGGCAGTGGCTATGTTTAAAAATATTACATCATTTAAATTGAAAGAAGGAGCATCAACCATTAGTCAACAACTTATAAAAAACACTCACCTAACTAACGAAAAAACATTTACAAGAAAAATAAATGAGATTGTTTTAACAAAAGAACTTGAAAAAACTTTAACTAAAGACCAAATACTTGAATATTACTTAAACATAATTTATTTTGGAGATAACTGCTATGGCATAGAGAATGCAAGTATGCACTATTTTTCAAAATCCGCTAAAGATTTAAATTTAAGTGAAAGTGCAACGCTTGCTGGAATGATTAAATCACCTAATACATATTCACCTATCAAAAATATTGAAAAATCAAAATCTAGGCGTAATCTTGTACTAAACGAAATGCTTTCCGATGAAAAAATATCATTTGAAGATTATAACAAAGCAAGATTAAGCGATATAACAGTTAATATAACTCCAATAAATAGCAATGCTTTAAATTCGTACCAAAGTGCAGTAATTGATGAAGCCTGCGAAATTTTAAGTATGCCCGCAAAAAATATTGCCATTGGTGAGTATAAAATCTATACTTATTATGACCTTGAAAAACAAAATAGTTTGATTAACAGTTTTAATTCATATGATATTAACAGCAATTATCTCGGCATTTCTATTTCTGCTAATGGCGAAAAAGTTGAAGCGTATTACGGATTAGCACCCGTACAAATGTTAGATGCCAAAAGACAACCTGGTTCAGCAATAAAACCTATTTTAGTTTACGCACCTGCTTTAAATGAAAACATTATTTCACCTTTGACACAAATAAATGACGAATATATAAACATAAATGGCTATAGTCCAAAAAATGTAAATAATGTTTATCATGGATACACCAGTGTACGTGATTGTGTAAGTAAATCATTAAATGTTCCTGCGGTTAAAGTATTAAGTTACATAGGGCTTGATAAGGCTAAACAATACGCAAAACGCTCAGGAATTGCATTTGATAGTCAAGATAATAATCTAAGTTTAGCACTTGGAGGAATGGCATATGGAACAACACTTAAAGAACTCACTAATGCCTATTCGGTATTCTCAAATAATGGTAAATTTGCTGAAGCAAAATTCATAAATTACATAACGGATAAAAATGGAAAAATCATTTATCATAACAAGCCATCTTTTAATAATGTTATAAGAGATGATACAGCATATTTAATGACCGATATGCTTAGAACTTGTGCTAAAAGCGGTACAGGAAGAAAATTATCAGATGTTGATTTTGAAGTTGCAACAAAAACGGGAACTGTTGGAAGTACACAAAATACAAATGCTTATAATATTTCATATACGACAAGTGACATCGTTGGAATATGGCTTGGTAATGCAGATAATACTCCAATTGATTATGTCGGCGGTGGCTTGCCTACAGACATAGTGAAATTATATTTAAATAATATATATTCAAACAAAAAACCTCAATCTTTTTCTATGCCAAACAGTGTTTATGTGGAAAATATTGATACACTAAGTTTAAGTAATGAACATATTGTTTATAAAGCAAATAACTATATTCCACAAAGATATATAACCAAAGAGATATTTTCGCGTTTTAATCCACCTAAAGAAAAATCAACAAAATTCATAAGCGTTTCACCACCAACTCTTACAGGTAGAGTTGAAAACAATAAAGCCATACTATCATTTGAAGCAGAAGATTATTTGATATATGAAATTTATAGCGTTAGTGATAGTGAACCAAAATTGCTTAGTGAAATATCAAATAAAAGTGGTATTTGTGAACAAAGTTTTGATATTGACAAAAGATGTAAATATTTTATTATAACAAAAATAAAAAATTATGCTGATAACACGGAGATTATCAGCGATAAAAGTAATGTTATTGATTTAGTACCCTAATTTTTCTTTAATTTGATTTTCTATTTCAGTTAGTACATTTGGATTATCTTCAAGGTATTTTTTAGCATTTTCCTTACCTTGACCAATTTTTTCATCGTTATATGAGAACCATGAGCCTGTTTTTTGACATATGCCCTGCTCAACCGCCATATCCAAAATACATCCTGTTTTTGATATACCCTTGCCATATATAATATCGAATTCAACGGTTTTAAATGGAGGAGCAAGTTTATTTTTAACAATTTTTATCTTTGTTCTATTACCAACAAACTCATCTCCATTTTTTATTGTGTCAACTCTTCTTACATCCATTCTTACACTAGCATAGAACTTAAGTGCTTTTCCACCTGCTGTGGTTTCTGGATTGCCGAACATAACACCTATTTTTTCACGCAATTGATTGATGAAGATAATACATGTTTTACTCTTATTTGCAATACCAGCCAATTTTCTAAGTGCTTGACTCATAAGTCTTGCTTGCAAACCAACATGATTTTCTCCCATATCACCATCAATTTCTGCTTTAGGAGTGAGTGCAGCAACAGAGTCAACAACAACAACATCAACACTTGCAGTTCTTACTAATGTATCACAAATATCAAGTGCCTGTTCACCATTATCTGGTTGAGAAACATATAAGTCACCGACATTAACCCCAAGTTGCTCAGCATAAATTGGGTCCAAAGCATGTTCTGCATCTATAAAAGCGGCTGTTCCGCCTGCCTTTTGCGCTTCTGCTATTATATGCAATGCAATAGTTGTTTTACCAGATGATTCTGGTCCATAGATTTCAACTATTCTACCTCTTGGTACACCACCAGTACCAAGTGCAATATCAAGTGGCAAACATCCTGTTGGAATAACATCTATTTTTTGTACAGGTGCGTCACCAAGACGCATTATTGCACCTTTACCAAATTGTTTTTCTATAGCAAGTATTGCTTGATCAAGTGCTTTCTTTTTATTCTCGTCCATTTTTCCTCCAAAATTCTACAACCATTATACAGTAATTTGTTCAAAATGAAAATCATTTTTTTTCAATTTTTTAATTAAATAGAAGAAACTTGCGGTACAAATACAATCTACAATTTCCTCATGAGAACCTTTAAATATATTTTTATATACATGTACTTCGTTTCTGTCACCAACCGCAATAAAACATAAGCCTGCCAATTGATTATTTGATAACGTTGTTGTTCCAACTGTAGCAATAACCAAATCTGCTTGATTCTGTTTAAGATATGTTGCTGCCATATTATATACAACATTTGCATCAATATCAGTATCAAAGTTTAAATCGTCATTTTTTAAAAGTTTAGCTTTTTTATATTCGCTATTTGTCAATACTAAACTTGGAGCGATATATGATTTGGCATCGGGTGCTTGTCTGTTTAATCTAGACATAAGTTCACCACATGTCACATCTTCTACAAAACCAATTTTAATATCATTCAGTTTTAGCAGTTCATAAAGTACTTTTTCAATAGGTACATCTTCAACGGCATATATAAATCTATCTAACTTCAATAGCACATTTTTTGCAAGTTCTTCTAAATGCTCATTGTCGGCATTAGATTTTAATACTATATCCACTTCAAAAGGTTTTGAAAAAAGATTTATAGAAATTTTGTATTTATTTTTTATTTCATCAGAGATTATTTGAGTTATTCCGCTTTCTGAAAGTCCAAAAGTTTTAAAAGTATAACTTTTATATTTCTTTTTTTGATTATTCAATATGAATTCCAAGACGACATCATCAAACATTGTGCGTGCATCATTATAATTATTTGGAAGCACACAAAACATATCACCTTTATGCGATACAATATATCCTTGTACAGTTCCATTAGGATTTACAATGGCACGAGCGAGTGATGGAATTTTCCATTCATTTTCCTCATCTTTTGTTGGAACAAGGTTATGCTTTTTATAATAATCAAATAATGCGTTTTTTAAATATGGGTTGTCTAGGATATTGCAATTAGTAAGTTTTGCAATATAAGCATTAAGATTTTCATATGCTTTATCAACTAAAAAAATGTAAATATTATTACCTTTTAGTGATATGTTTAATTGTCTTTCAAAATCTGAACTAGTTGAAATTATAGTTTGTTGTTCTATTCTTAAATTATTTTTAAATAAACATTCACTTAAATAGGACGGCAAAATGTTTACTTGTTTACCCATCAATGCTTTATCTGAAATAGTATAAATATAAACCATAGTTTATTCCTTGGATAATACCTTTCTGTTTTTAATAATGTAATTTAGCATCGACCAAATTGTAAGGACTACAGCAATTCCTAAAATAACATATGAACATATTGTATAAACATAAACAAATGTTTCATTTATTGTAATGAGATTAAAATAACTTAAAAGCATAAACATTATCATCGCAATATCAGTGAAAATGGCTTTAATTTTGCCAAGTTTATCGGCAGCCATAACAAAATTTTTTGAAGCAGCGATTTGTCTAAATGCACTTATAATCATATCTCTACCTATAATTATTGTCGCTACAATAACACCGTATGGTGCCATAATGGTATTATCGCATATTACCATTAAAAGTGCCGATAAAACTAAAATCTTATCCGCATTGGTATCTAACAGTTTCCCAAGGTCTGTAACCATATTATATTTTCTAGCAATATAGCCATCAAGTGTGTCAGTAAGCACTGCTAAAACAAAAAGTACTACAGCGACGATTTTTCCCCATGTCCAAAATGGCTGTAGATAAAAGAACATTACAAATGGAATAAAACATATCCTAAGAATACTTAATTTATTTGGTAAATTCATACAATTTCTCCTTTAAATTTATCTTGATTATAATCTGTTAATTTTATATTATAAAATTTTCCAAGTTCCAAATCATCACGATACACTTCAATTATAAAATCAACTTGTGGCGATGAATATTCATCACGTAGTATGAAGCATTTGTTATTTTCATCATAATAATCTACAACTGCCTCTACTACTTCACCAATTCGATTTTTGTTTAAATTATCACTGACATTTTTTTGAATAGTATAAATCTTTTTGAGTCTTATTTTTTTCTTAAAATTTGGTACTTGCTTCATGTAGTATGCCTTGGTTTTGTCTTCTCTATAATATGGGAAGAAACCAACATTAGGCATTGGGAATTTCTGGATAAAATCTTCAAGTTTTTCAAATTGCTTTTTAGTTTCACCAGGAAAGCCGATTATATATGTAGTTCTAAGTGCAAATTTAGGATATTTTTCCTTTATTTTCTGTATAAGTTCTCTAGTTTGAGCTTCCCCCGTTCGCCTATTCATTTCCCGCAAAATATCGTCATCTATATGTTGAAGTGGAATATCTAGATACTTACATATTTTATCATTTTCATAAAGAAAATCAAGTAATTCATCAGTAATCATTTCTGGATATAAATAATGTAATCTTATCCACTTAATTTCACGAATTTTGCTTAGTTTTTCAAGAAGCGGAATAAGCATCACTTGCCCATACAAATCTTCACCATATCTTGAAACATCTTGTGCAACTATAATCAATTCTTTGACACCTTTTGATGCCAACATTTTTGCTTCTTTTACGAGGTCATCAATAGGAATAGACTTATACCTACCTCTTATTCTTGGAATTATGCAATAAGCGCAAC
Source organism: uncultured Clostridia bacterium (assembly GCA_944383255.1). Lineage (GTDB taxonomy): Bacteria > Bacillota > Clostridia > Christensenellales > UBA1242 > UBA5893. Next base: position 14,992 of record CALWOY010000055.1, on the reverse strand, counting down.
CATTATTACAGCCATCTGCGATTTTAAGATAGGCATAATTAAATGGAGTTGTAAGCGTCCTTCCCTGGTTTTTAAATCTTTCTTTATGTGGGATAGAATACAGGTCAAACAATACTTTTAAAATTTGGTCGTTATCTTTTACTCTTACAAAAGCATCAACTTCGGGAAATTCTTTTTTTACATCGTCTAAATATCTTTCATTTAAACAACCAGTTACAATAACTTTTTCACATTTATCTTTTTTTAATTTAGTTGCAAGTAAAATATTTTGTATTGCTTCTTCAACTGAACTTGATATAAACGCACAGGTGTTGACGATTATTATTTCGGCACTATAAATATCGGCCACTATCTGAAAACCAAAATCAGACAATGTACCTAGCATATGTTCAAGGTCTACGCGATTTTTATCACAGCCAAGACTTATAGCCGAAATCTTTTTTGTCTTTAGTTCATCTATTGTCATTCCTCATCTCCAAAAAGTTCTTGATATTGTTCCATAGTTATTAAAACTGTTCTTGGTTTACTGCCATCTTGAGCAGAAATAAAATTGTGATCTTGCATTTGATCTATAATTCTTGCCGCACGAGGATATCCAATTACAAGTCTTCTTTGAAGCATTGAAATTGACGCTTGACCATTTTCTATAACACATTTAAGTGCTTGTGGCATAAGAGGGTCAAAACCATCTGAAACATTATCCCCATTCGCACTTGCCATAATATCTTGTGGAGGGTTTGTAATTTGTGTTTCAACTTTGTCATCGTAATCATAATCTTTATTGTTTTCCTTAACAAAGTCAACGATATTAGCAACTTCTGAAGAAGTAACAAAACACCCTTGAATACGTCTTGGTTCAGGTGCATCATTTGGTTTGTAGAGCATATCACCCCTACCAAGAAGTTTTTCTGCACCACCTTGGTCAAGTATGGTACGGCTGTCAGCAAAACTCATAAGTTTAAATGAAATTCTTGATGGGAAATTATTTTTCATTGTACCAGTAATTACGTCTACAGATGGTCTTTGTGTCGCAAGAATAAGGTGTATACCTGCCGCTCTTGATTTCGCAGCAAGACGTGTTAATTTCTCTTCAACATCTTTTTTAGCACTCATTAAAAGGTCGGCAAGTTCATCTACGATAACAACAATATATGGTATTTTTTCACTTGTGCCTTCCATAACAGCACTTGAAGAATTGTATTCGGTTATATCTTTTGTTCTAGTTTCTTTAAATAAAGAATATCTTCTTTCCATTTCACTAACTGCCCAAGAAAGAGCATTTAACGCTTTATCAGGGTCAGTTATAACATTTGGTATCAAAAGATGTGGCAAACCATTATATATTGAAAATTCAACTTGTTTTGGGTCAATTAAAATAAGTCTAACATCATCAGGACTTGTTTTATAAATTAAACTTAATATAATTGCGTTAAGACAAACTGATTTACCACTACCAGTTGAACCTGCAACTAACAAATGAGGCATTTTAGCCAAATTACATAGTCTAACAGTTCCTGCAATATCCTTACCTAAAACAAATGTGAGTGGTGCTTTAGCATTTTGAAATTCTTGTGATGCCATTATATCTCTAAGTCCGACAGTTGCAATCTTTTCATTAGGTACTTCTATACCGACAGCACTTTTGCCAGGTATAGGTGCTTCTATACGTATATCACCATTAGCCGCAAGATTCAATGCTATATCATCGGAGTGTGCCAAAATTTTCTTAACAGAAATACCTGCAGGCATTTCAAGTTCGTATCTAGTTACCGCAGGGCCAACAACAACTTCAATAACTTTTGCAGGTATGCCAAAAGTATCAAGCGCATTCTCAAGTTGTTGCCTTTTAAGCATTACATCCTCATTAAGTTCGCTTAAATCCATTGACCTTGTGGTCAAAAGGTCAAGTGATGGATGAACATAACGAGGAGATTTTTTAGGTTTAAGTGGCTCTGTGTCAAGTTTTTGCTGCTCCATTTTTGGTTTTTGGAACTCATTATCAATATTTAAATTTCTAAGCCCTCTACGATTATTTTCAGGTTTTAGTGGTTTTACATCTGTATCTATTTTGCTATCCCCTATAAGTGATGCTAAAACATTTTCAGCAAAATCTTCGGTACTTTGTATTTCTTTGTGTTTTGAAGAATTTGATTCTACATTAGATATAGGTGGTGCGATATATGGTTTTTCCTCTTCCTTTTGCATACTTGGCTCATTTAAAGAAACAGAAAAATCATGCACGATTTTTGAAGGTGCATTTGTTGTAGTTGTGTCCTGTTTCTTTAGAATATTGATATTATCTTGAATTTTAGTTGGAGAAACATTAAGTCGACCATTTTTATATTTTGCCATGTCGACTTTTACAGAGTCATCCTTATTAAATAAAAATTTCTTTAGTGCTTCTTTGTCACTTAAAACTGGCTCGGTATTATCTTGTGTCACTGGTTCAATATTTGTAGAAATTGTACCAACTTTACGCTTAGAAGCATCATCAAGCGGTTCATTTTCAAGTTTAGCATCTAGTACAATATTAGGAGCAGGAACTTTTATCTCCTTTTTATCTTTAGATTTTGCTAAATTATCAATTGTTGGTATTTGTGAAATTTGAACTGGTTTTTTAAGCGTTTGTGATTTATTTAAGTAAAATATATAATCTGCAAGTAATGCACCAAAAATAATCAGTGCTAAACTAAATATAATATAAGCCCCAGCATCGCTTAATAAAAAGATAAAAGGTGCTGTTAAAATTCCACACAAAATGCCACCTACTGACATTTTTTGTGTATAGCAACGACCTAGATATTCAAAAAAAGTACCAGATTTATCAATAAAAAGCATATGCAAAATGCACAATAACGAAAACAATGTACACAAAAGATAAACAATATACTTCGGTGTCATTACATATTTTTTATTATTTACAAGTGCTAAGCCAATGACAAACACAGTTATAAAAAGAGGATACGAAAAAAGACCAAACACCCCTAACAAAAAAGATTTTAAAAATTGTATAAAACTCGTTAATAAAGAAACAAATGCAATAGAAGAAACAACCAGTAAAACAATGCCGATTATTTTATTTCTATCTTTTACTGATTTTTCCTTTCTTGGTTGTTTAGATAAGTTATAGACAGTCACTCTTTAAACTCCAAGAAAGAGTATACCACCAACTAGTAGTAGTGTGCAAGTTTAAATTACAAAATATTTTCAGAAACAGTTGTCAATTTATATCCGCTTTGTGTATAAAAAGTAATAATTTCGGGGAGAGCTTCAAGTGTAGAAGCCGTTGGATGCATAAGAATCAAGTCACCATTTTGTGGATTTTTAGTTGCACGAGTAGTTATAAGTGTAGCATCATGGTCACGCCAATCAATAGTATCTTTGCTCCACATAATTGTTTTATACCCCATATCTTGTGCCACCTTTAAAGTATTTTGACCATATGAGCCACTAGGAGGTGCAAATAATGTCATTTCATAATTTAATGTTTGCTTAATAACTTCGTGTGTAAGACCAATTTCACTCATATTTTTTTCCACACTAAGTGTTTTATGGTCTTTATGCCAATATCCATGATTTCCTATTTCGTGCCCTTGATTTAAAATTTCTTGAAGAAGTTCTGTATGTTTTATTGCCCAACTCCCTCCCACAAAAAATGTTACTTTTACAGAATTGGAAGACAAAACATCTAAAATGTCTGGAATTACTTCTTCTCCCATATATACATTAAACATTAGTGAAACATTGTTATTTTTTTCATTTCCACGATAGTATACAGAATAACCATTACTGCCAAAAACCTGAGTGGTTGTTCCAAGAATTGTAAGTGAAGCGACTATAACAAGCATTAAACATAATGAAATATTTACTATATACTTACGGAAAAATTTTTCAGATATTTTTTTCATATCATATTCTATGCATAACATTTTAAGCATATTAAAAAAACCACACAAATTGTGCAGTTCTTTTTATTATTCTTTAGCGACAAGTCTAAAATCTACTCGACCCTTGTCATCAATTTTTATAACTTCAACTTGTACACTATCCCCAACATTTACAACATCTTCAACTTTCTTTACTTTTTTGTCGCTCAACTTACTGATATGGATCATACCTTCTTTATTTTGAGCAACTTCAACAAAAGCACCAAATGTTGTTGTCTTTATAACCTTTCCAGAATAAATTTTACCAACTTCAAAATCTTCGACTATATTTAAAATAATTTCTTTGGCTCTTTGTGCCATATCTGTATCTGGTGTTGAAATATAAACTCTGCCATCATCATCAATGTCTATTTTAACATTTGTTTCAGCAATAATTTTATTTATAACTTTACCACCACTACCGATAACATCTTTTATTTTGTCTGGATTGATATTGAAAGTAATAATTTTGGGTGCATATTTTGATAATTCTTTTCTAGGTTTTGAGATTACCTGTAGCATTTTATCCATAATGTAAAGTCTTCCTTCTCGTGCTTGGTTCAATGCTGTTGTAAGAATTTTTTTGTCAATTCCTTTAATTTTTATATCCATTTGTATAGCAGTTATTCCTTTGGTTGTGCCTGTAACTTTAAAGTCCATATCACCAAAGAAATCTTCAAGACCTTGAATATCACTAAGAACGGCTACTTTATTTTGTTCTGTATCTTTAATTAAGCCCATAGCAATACCTGCAACAGGAGCACTGATTGGAACTCCAGCATCCATAAGGGCAAGAGTTGAACCACAAGTTGATGCCATAGACGATGAACCATTTGATGACAATACTTCACTCACAAGCCTTATTGCATAAGGGAATTCTTCTTCACTAGGAATTACAGGAACTAAAGCCCTTTCTGCTAATGCTCCGTGGCCTATTTCTCTTCTACCCGGTGAACGTAGTGGTTTCGCTTCCCCTGTTGCATAAGGTGGCATATTATAATGGTGAATATAACGTTTAACTTCTTCATCCTCATCCAGTATTTCAATTTCTTGTGCCTCGGATATTGGTCCTAGTGTACAAGTAGTTAAAACTTGAGTTTGCCCTCTAGTAAATACTCCAGTGCCATGTACTCTTGGTAAAACACCTACTTCACACCAAATAGGACGAATTTCTGTAAACTTTCTTCCGTCTGGTCTTATTCCATCATTAATTATTTTTTTTCTAACTATTTCTTTTGTAAGAGCATACAATACACTACCAATTTCTTGTTCTCTATCTGGATAAATTTCTGCAAAATGTTGTTTAACATCCGCATCAACTTCATCTTGATTTTGTTGTCTTGTGTGTCTATCAAAGGTGTCAAGTGCTTTAACTAGTTTGTCGTATGCATATTCTTTAACCACATTTTTAAGATCTTCTTGTGGAAGAAATGAAACATATTCACTTACTGGTTTGCCAATCTCTTCTTTCATTTTAAGTTGAAATTCAACTTGTTTTTTAATTTCCTCATGAGCAAACATTATAGCATCAATCATCACATCTTCAGGAACCTCGTTTGCTCCAGCTTCAACCATTAGTATAGCGTCATGTGTTCCACTAACGGTTAAGTGCATATTGCTTTTTGCACGCTCTTCTTCTGTTCCATTAACTATAAACTTGCCATCTACACAAGAAACAAGTACAGAGCCTGTTGGTCCTTGGAATGGTATGTCTGAAATTGTTAAAGCTATTGATGAACCAAGCATTGCAAGTGGTTCAATTGCAACATCTGGGTCAACTGAAAGTGCAGTTGCTACTACAGAAACATCATTATAAAATCCTTTTGGAAACAATGGTCTTAGTGGTCTATCGATAAGCCTTGATACAAGTATCGCTTTATCTGCTGGACGACCCTCTCTCCTTTTATAGCCACCAGGAATTTTGCCAACAGAGTACATTTTTTCTTCAAAATCAACTCCAAGTGGGAAGAAGTCAATACCATCACGAGGTTGTTTTGCCATTGTGACATTGACCATAACAACAGTTTCACCACACCTTACAATACATGAACCATTTGACTGTTCACAATACTTTCCTGTTTCTACAACAACTTTTTTACCGCCAATTTTGGTTTCATAAACTTTTGCTATATTGCTCATAAAATACCTCTTTTAATAAAAAATAAAAGGGGGCAATTTCCCCCTTGCTAAATAACTATCTTATGTTTAGTTGTTTTTTAAGTTCACGATAAGCATCTATGTCTTTCTTTTCAAGATAAGACAAAAAGCCTTTTCTTTTACCAACAAGTTTTAATAATCCACGTCTTGAATGATTGTCTTTTTTATTAACTTTCAAATGTTCAGTAAGTTCATTTATTCTCTCTGTTAAAAGAGCGATTTGAACTTGAGCAGAACCAGTATCATTTTTAGACTGTGCAAATTGTGCAATTATTTCTTGCTTTCTTGCTTTTTCCATATTTCCTCCTTACTAATGTTACGCCATAGACAAAGAATACCGATAGAGGAAGTCGTGTACCTGTGCCTTAGGACTAATAAATAATATCATAGGTTATAAAATATGTCTAGTATTTTTAAGAAAAAAGTTTTGCTTTTTTCTCTATCATTTCGTCAATTCTGTCTATATATTGTTTTATATCTTTGACATTTGCTTCGCGTTCTATTCTATTTTCTAAATTAAATACACGTTTAGAAATTCCACCCGCTCCACATGCTATAACAGAGAAACATTCTTCCATTGTATCGACATTGAAAAGACAAATATGTTCTTTAAAGTAGCCTACATTTTCCTGTCCATCCAATTGATTTTTTTGTCTGTAAAGATAATAAGGTTTATAGCCATTATCGTGCAATGTAGTTTCGGCATAACCTATCATTTTATCAACTAATTTATTAGTAACTTCTGGTTTGTCTTCACTTATTAGCGAGCCTTTTTTTATTGCTAATGTATGTACTGTAATATTATCAGGAGCAAGTTCCATTAATGTATCAACACTTTTCTTAAAAGTTGAAAAGGATTCTTTAGGTAGCCCAGCGATAATGTCCATATTGACAACAAAATCATATTTAAGTGATAATTTATAAGCCATTATGGTATCTTTTACGGTATGTTTTCTTCCTATTCGTTTTAGTGTTGCGTCATTAAAAGTTTGTGGGTTTATACTAATACGTGTTACATTGTGTTTTTTTAATACATCAAGTTTTTCTTTAGTTATAGTATCTGGTCTACCACATTCAACCGTAAATTCACTTACTGGATAATTTAGGTTATCTAGAAGATAATCTAATTGTTTATCCGTAAGCACAGTTGGAGTTCCTCCACCAATGTATATTGTTCTTAATATATAAGCATTTTCTTGAATGAGTTTTTTTGTTGCATTTATTTCTTTAATAAGTGCTTCGAGGTATTTATCCATTATGTCCTTAACGGCATCATATTGTGATGAAATAAAAGAACAATATGTGCATCTTGTTGGGCAAATAGGAATGTTTATATATAAATCAATCAGTTTATCGTTTCTTATTATACATCTTTGATTTTGTATAACCATTTCAACAAGTCTGGCTTTATCAGAAGATAATAAAAAATTTTCCATAAGTGCTTGCTGCAAAAGATATGGCGGTACTCCTTGATTTATCAAATCATAACCAATTTTTGTGGGTCTTACTCCCGTAAGTGAACCCCAAGGCATATTTTTATCAAAATGTTTTGAGAGCATTTTGTATAAACTGAGTTTTGCAAATCTCTTTAATTGACGCTTTTCATCTAGCAAGTCACCACTTTTTTGGTCTATTACACGTTTTTCTGAAAAGTCAAAAGTGCCATCATCGGCCTCTATGGTATATATATTTTCAACATTATTTTTATCACGTAGCATCTTGTGTGTTAAAATTGGCTTATTATCATCAATTTCATTATCTGGATAATAAAGATGCATAACATCGTATAAATCGTTTTTTATTGTATCATAATTTGTAATAATTTTCATTTAATTACCTGCCCTAAATACTTCTTCAACTCCACCTATCAATTTTAAAATATTTATTAGTTTTGTAATATCTTCAAGTTTTTTAACCTCGGTTTTAAGTGTAGTGTTTGTTTTATCGCCTAAAACCTTACTTTCTAAGCCTAAGATTTTATAACCAGCACTTAAAATTTCTTGTGTTAGTTTAGCCAGAAATCCATCTGACGTAGATGAGATTATCTTAATTACAACCGATGTTGATTTTGATGTTACACTATCGTCCCAAACCGCGTCTATAAGTCTTTCCTGTTCTAAATATCTAAGATTTGGACAATCTTTTCGATGAATAGTAACACCTCTACCACGCGAAATATATCCAATAATTTCTTCGCCAAAAACGGGTGTACAGCATCCAGCATATCTTATTAGCATACCGCTGTCCCCGTCCACTAATATGCCATCCTTATTCTTTTTTATCAATAAAGAAGGAGCGGTACTTGAATCATTTGTTGAAACAAAAGTTTCTTGAGGATGGTCTTTTTCATACATCTGGCACAGTTTGTTACAAATATTATTTGCAGATACTGTACCATAACCTATTGCAGCAAACAATTCTTCTTTTGTTTTAAACGCAAATTTGAAATGACTCATATCAAGATATTTATCAGTAAGAATTTTTGCAGGAGAATATCCGCGATTTTTAATACCTTGTTCAAGCATATTAAAACCAAGTCTAATATTCTCTTCTTTAAGTTCATGTTTAAAATAACTATTTATTTTTGATTTGGCATTAGAAGTAACTACAATTTTTAGCCAATCTTTTGAAGGGCCTTTTGAATTTTGTGAAGTAATTATTTCAACAATATCACCATTTTGTAATTTTGTGCCAAGAGGTTTGATTTTGCCATTTACCTTAGCACCCACACAAAAGTTTCCAACATCAGAATGAATTGCATACGCAAAGTCCAGTGCTGTTGCTCCTTCAACAAATTCTAGCACTTTCCCTTTTGGTGTTTGAACATATATTTGCCCTTCACAAAGGTTGGTTTTTAAAGTGTCAATAAATTCTTCGCTTGAAAGATCTTTGGAACTTTCCATAATCTCTCGAAGCCAAGATATTTTTTTATCAAGTTCGCTTTCAAGTCCGTTTTTCTTTTCTTTATAAAGCCAATGTGCAAATACTCCATACTCTGCCAATTTATGCATTTCAAAAGTTCTAATTTGAATTTCAAGCGGTCTTTTATTCTCAGCAATAATGGTAGTATGAAGTGATTGATAACCATTCGGTTTTGGTGAAGCAATATAATCTTTTATTCTACCTTCCATTGGTTTATATATAGCATGAATTTTACCAAGAACAGCATAACATTCTTCAACTTTTTCTACCAAAACACGAAGTGCAATAAGATCATAAATATTTGCTAAACTTTCACCTTTTGTTTTGATTTTTTTATATATACTAGAGAAATGTTTTTGTCTAGCCATAATAACAGCATCTTTTAAATCTAGCTCATCAAGAATTTGTTGTAATTTTTGTTTGGTTATATTTATTTGCTCTTCATTTGCATCTCGTTGAAGCATTACGCTTTTAGATAAATTTTCATAAGTTTTAGGACTCAAAAGTTTTAAGCAATAATCTTCTAAATTTGATTTTAAAGAATTTAGCCCTAATCTTTCAGCCAGTGGTGCATAAATATCTCTAATATTTATAAGCATCTGCTTTTGTTTTTTTGTTATAGGTAGAGTAAAATTTGAAATATCATAAAGCATAATATAAAGTCTTATAACTATAACTCGTACATCATTGCTCATAGCAATAAACATTTTACGTATAACATCTGCTTGCTCTTGCTTTGACATTCCTTCTGTTATTACAAAAGCACTTTTTAGTGTATTATAAATTTTTAAAATATCACTATCTACATTCTCATTAAAATTATAATTGCTCTCATAAGCAAGATATGCAATTATAGAATGAAAATCTAAACGAAAATCTATCAAAGCCTTTACAATTTCACTTGTCCTATTTGTATCTTTTATATTAAAGCAAACAGATGAAAGTAATTGTTTATCATAATCATTTAATTCAAAATTTTTAATTATTATGTTTTCAATTTCTTGCATATACCCTCCTTATAAAATTAATTGTATTATATATTTTTGAAGCATTTAAATTGGTTTTTATATTTTTATTTATTTCAAAGTAAAATAGTCCATCTGCTACCTTTGAAGAAAGAATATTTAACTCAGATAAAATATAATAATAAGCAAGAAAATTATTGAAATTTAAATTATATTTTAAATCACGAACCATAGATGAAAAAATGGCAAAAATCCCAGTAAATTTTAAATTTTCTAATTTTAAAATATTTTTGTAAAATTTACTAAGTTCTCCACGATTTAAATTTAAATTTACAAGTAATTTATTATCGCCTTTTATATTTTTTGGAATAAATATTTGAGCATCCGAAATTTCATTGATTTTTGCCAAAAAGGTGGTATCGTAAATCTCATCTAAAAAAACTATTTTCTGGCAATTTTTAGCAAATTCTAAATCTGTTGGACATAATATCAATGAATTAAACCCAGTAGCTACTTTGTTCAAAATGTCCACATCAAAAATATTTGAAATATCATAGTTGTTGATGAATTTTCTATAATTTTCACAATTATATGAAACAAACGTTGTACCAAAAGTATTGGTTGAACAATCTACTATAAAATCTAACAACTCCCCAACTTCATATGTGTTATATTTAGGTTCTTTTTTTAAAAACGAAAATCTAAATTGTGATAATTTGAATGGATCAAGATATTTATCAGCACTTTTCCTGATATCATTGTTAGTATTAAAAGTTTTTACAATTCCCTTATAAGTTCCCTTTCGCTTTTCTTGAAATTCAAAAACAAACTCATACTCTGTTGCAAAATTTAATTTGCCTATATGCTTTAAATAATTAAAAAATAATAAACTCAATTTGTTATTTATACCAATATACGCATGTAAAGAATTTGGCTTAAGTGGACGAAGTCTTAATCTATTTGTTTTGACTAAAAATTTAGGCTTCGGATTATCACAACCGCATGGTTCAATTAAAGACAAATCATCATAGAATTTTTCCGTCATATCATTTTCTTTTAATTGTAAATCATAATACTCGATTGGAACAAATGCTCTCCCACTTATATTTTGAATCATATATGAATATATTCTATTGCAAAATTCATCATAGTTTTTTACATTGAGAGTCAAACCTGCTGCAACCTTGTGTCCACCAAAGACATCTAAAATATCATGCACAGAACTAAGCACTTGATGAATATTAACATCATCAATACTTCTAGCAGACCCCTTTAAAATGTCTCCATTTTGCGAAAGCAAAATAACAGGTCTATTATAAATATCAAGTAATCTTGAACATACGATACCAAGGATACCACTATCCCACTTGTCAGATTTTAAAATGATAGCTGGTAATTTGGACATATTTTTATCTTTTAGCATTTCTTCGCAATCATCAAAGACTTTGGAACATAGGTCCTGTCTTTTGGTGTTGCACTCTGTGATTTTTCCTAAAAGTTCTTTTATTTTTACAATATCAGTTTCAAGCATAAGTTTAAGTGATATTGATGCATCTCCCATTCTTCCAGTTGCATTGAGTTTTGGGGCAATTTTAAATGCAATATCACTTGAATCAACACGGTCTAAATTAAGTTTATTTTGCTTGAATAGTAGTTTTAATCCATATGGCAAATAATTATTTAAGCACTTCAATCCTTTTGCTACAATAACTCGATTTTCATCTTTTAGAGGCACTATATCTGCAATTGTTGCTATGGCAGCAATTGGCAAAAATTCCTCACAATCATCTTGCATAATTGCCTGTGCTATTTTGAACGCCACCCCTGTACCGCATAGACCATTAAATGTGTATTCTTGATTTAAAATTTTTGGATTAACTATTATTGTGTCTGGTAAAATTTCAGGTAACTCATGATGATCTGTGATTATGATATCTATCCCCAATTTCTTGCAATGCTCAACTTGCTCATAACAAGTAATACCACAGTCAACAGTTATTATCAATTGTGGAGAAAATTCAGCATTCAATTTATCAATTACATCATTTGTAAGACCATATCCATCAACAAAACGATTAGGCAAATAATAATCTGCTTTTACACCTTTTTTAGATAACATCTTCAACATAATGGCGGTTGCAGACATACCATCAACATCATAATCTCCAAAAATCAAAATACGTTTCTTTTCATAAATTGCTTTTTTTATTTTATCCACACATTGTTTCATTCCAGATAATTTAAAAGGATCAACAAATTGTTGGTCAGTAGGCGTCAAAAAAACACTTATCTCTTCTGGTGTTGTATATCCTTTTGAGAAGATAATTTCCATAACTTTAGGATCAACATTAAATTGTTTGGAATATTCCAAAATACGAGTGCTATCGGCACTTTCGTTATAATATTTAATCAAATTCATAAATCTACCCTTCTGCTACCGCAGAAAACACCTTATAAATTAATTATACTACATAACAACTATTCTACAAAATAATATTCTTAAAAATTTTAATAAAAAATTCCGTATTATTTTACGGAATTCTTTATGTTTTCTTTTTCCTCAGTTTCTACTATTACCTCTGGTTCTTTAGTAATATCATCTTCAGCAAGTTTTGGTTCCTCTACAACCTGCTTATTTTGCTTTTGAGATTTTGTGGATACTTTTCTCTTCATATAAGTTAAAGACCAAAAACCTGGGGTTATAAATAATGATGTCAAGAACACAACAATTACTCCAATCAAGCATGGTATAGTCAAACTTCTTACTTGATAGGTTGGTACAACACCAAGTAAAAGAACGAATATAAGCAGTATTAGTGAAATAGATAGTTTTTGTATTATTCCACGTTTTGTTGTTATATTTGCTATCTCATTTTTGTCGAGTTTTGAATATTTCTCTTGTTTAATGTTTGAGTTCACATCATTAACAAACAAATATGTGGTTATCACTGAATACATAGATACAAAAGCCAAAGCGATAATTGTTGACATCTCAACCGGAATTCTAACAATCGCTACCAACGATGTTGAAATTACTAAATCGAATATTGCAACAAACAATGATAAAAACGCTGCGGTTGTTCCATGTCTTATCCATAAGTATATCATTGTACATATTATTGCAACCAAAACCGCTAAAATTGTTGATGTAAGAACTGCACTATCAACATTACCTTCAAAATTGTCAACTTTAACAAATCGTTCTAAATCATCTTGAGATGCTTCACTATGAAATTCTTGAATTAAATCTTGCCTAAGTTCTTCTCTTGCTGTATCATTAATTCTATTAAATCTCACGATAATTGCATCACCATAATAGTTAGTGGTTTCTTTTTGATATACTAGTCCGTCTATTCCATTTTGAGATAAAATTTCATCTATTGTAGTTTTGACATTAGAATAATTTTTAGAAACAGATAAATCTTCTTCCACAACTACAGTTGCAACTGTTCCTCCCTTAAAATCTAATCCTAAATTAAAATTAAAACAAAGTGCTAAAATTAGCGCCAAAACTATTATACAAAGTGGAGCAATCAAATGATACCAAAAGTTTTGAGCAAATTTATATTTACTATTTTCCATTTTTGACCTAATACTAGTTTTCATCTGTCACCTCTCTTTTAAAAGCCAAGTGACTTTCTTTGGTATTGTTTAATGGTAAATACCATTTAGTGAAAAGCCTTGTGACACAATATATTGAAAATATTGATAATACTCCTCCAATAAATATTCCAATTGCGAATGATTTTAACAAATCAAATCCAACAAAATACAATGCCAAACTGCCTATTAATGCTATCGCCATTATGTCCAAAATTGTAAACAAACTATCTTTATATGCAAGTTTAAATGATAATGATATTTTTCTTCCCATTGCATATTCTTTTTTCATTTTTTCAAACAAAACAATATGACAAAGAACAGTTAAACAGTATCCAAGAACACAACCAACTATGCCACTAAGTGACAATGTCACAATTGGTAATGCTTGCAATAGAAACAGGTAAAGCACAATATTTATAAGACTAGTTAAAAGTGAAATTAAACCCAAATCTCTATATCTAACAATCATAATAATTGATAGACAAACAAAAGCAACTAAAAGTGCAATACCTACATAATTAACTGTGTTATATCCAAGATAGGCAGTCGTAATTCCATTCTCAGTCATTGTTAATTCAACATCCAAAGAACCCATAAGAATATTTATTGCATTCATATTAGCATCATCTTGAGATGTTACTGACGAAAGTGGTAAAAACGTTGCACCAGTCGTTACTTCTCTTGTAATTCCAGAAAAAGAGCCTAATTGTGTGCCATCAACAGTATAAAAATAGACAGTATTCCCATTATCTGCTACATAGTTTGTTAGCGTTCTATATTGCTCAGTCCCTTGTGTGTTAAATTCAATATATACACCATAAGAATATGAAGACGATGTAGACGAAGCACTTGTGGTTTGATAAGTTCCAAGACACCTTTTAATTGTATTTGCAGGAATATCATACTGAGTTGTTTCTTCAGTCGCTTCTCCTCTTATAATTATTTGAGTGCGAGTGCCAAGTGCCTCCATTAACTGAGAACTTATATTTGACTGTAAAGTTTGAACTCTTATGCTACTTTGGTTCTGCACACCGACCTGGTTATATGCCCCACCAAACGAAACCAAAATATCCCTTACAAACTCAACTGTATCATCCATTTGTTTTTCAGTAACCGAATCAGCGTCTGTTGAAATAGGCGCGACATCAAATACCGCAGTTTGTCCTGAACCCAAATCGTAAGAAAGCGAGATTGCCCCAGCAAAGCCCGCATAATCATTTACATAAAAAGGAATTTTAAAAGATGCAAAGGATAAAAATAAACCTATTGCTACTAGTATTGAAACAAGGACATAGTTTATGATAGAAAATCTTTTAGCCATTATATCTCCAATTATTACTAAGTAATTATAAGAAAATACTTTATATTAGTCAAACATTTTTTTTACTTTATAATAATTTTAGACATATTTTATTTAAA
>CALWOY010000054.1 GCA_944383255.1 uncultured Clostridia bacterium | reverse complement strand
TTTATACAAAACATTTATATATACAAAAAATTTTCATAATAGGAGAGAGTAATATGAAAAGAAAATTTAAATTATTTGCAACAGTTGCATCTCTTTGTCTTTCTGTTGCACTTATGGCTTTCGGTGTTTATGCGGCTGCTCAAGTAACTTACAGTGTAAGCGGTACAGTTAGTTACACAGCTAATAATGTATTGGTTAGTGTACAAACAACTTTAACACCAGCAAGTAATGCAAATGCAGTTTATTCCAATGTTGATGCAGTAGAAGGCGCTAGTTTAACTTGGGGCGAGGCTACTGTTACAGGCTCACAAAAAGATAACTATACAACCTTGGCTGGTACATTGACATCAGACTCAAATCTTGCAGTTACTTTTGGTGATAATAAAAATGTTTGGAAAGTTGAAGTGGCTGTTGCAACAACACAAGCTGAAAAGGGACTTACTGTAGTCGCAAATCCTGCTCAAGGAGCTCCTGATACAAAATGGGGAATTGCTGCTGCTACAGATAATGCTGATTTATCAGTTGGACCTAAAGGAAATGCAACATATACATTCTACATTTACTTAATTAATGCTACTACTGGGATTTCCGGTGCAACATTTAACATCGCATTCACATTTACACAAGCTAACGCTTAAGTAAAAATAAAAAAACAAGGTTGGCGAGCCTTGTTTTTTTTATGTCATTTTTTAAATCATACTTACTGGAATAATCTTATTATTTGGACCAAGCGGGAGTAAATGATTATGGTTGCAAATTACCCCACCTTCTCCTATTTTTATGCTAGAAAAATAATTTTCAAGTGTTTTAAAATGTTTAATATCTTTCATATTGGGTGAAGATGTCTTCTTAATTTCAAGCGGATAAAGTATTCCATTTTGATAAATTAAAACATCAACTTCCGCTCCATTTGTATCTCTAAAATAATAAATATTTGGTTCTTTTCCAGCATTAAAATATGACTTAATTATTTCATCCACAACATATGTTTCGTAAATTGCCCCAGACATAGCCCCAGTTTGCAATGTTTCTGGAGTTAACCATCTACATAGGTATGCCACAAGTCCAGTGTCAGTAAAGTATACTTTTGGAGTTTTTACAATTCTTTTGTTTATATTAAGTGAAAAGGGTTGCAATAGGTATATTATATTAGATTTTTGTAACACTGAAATCCATTTCTTTATTGTTGGAGCTGAAACCCCAATATCTTTTGCAATAGAATTCATATTCAAAAGTTCTCCAGTTCGACTCGCAAGTGTGGTCATAAATTGCAAAAATTGTAATGTATTACCCACTTGCTCCAGTTGGTTGATATCTCGCTCCAAATATGTGTTTACATAGTTTGAATAATACTGCTCCCAGTCCATACTGCTATCGTCATAAAGTTTTGGCATACTGCCTCTGTGTATTCTCTGCCATAACTCTAGTTCATCAGTGCTAATTTTTGAGTTGCGCGATGTAAGATATTCAAGTGTAGGAATGAAAGGAAAATTAAAATCATCGTGATATATTTCTCTTGTGGATAACCCAAGCATATTTATAATAGCTACTCTTCCCGCTAAACTTTCACTTACACTTTTCATAAGTTCAAATTTTTGAGATCCCGTTAAAAAATACATACCGTTGGATTTATTCGTGTCTATCATATATTTTAAACTTAAAAAAAGTTCAGGAACTCGCTGTATTTCATCAATTATAAATGGTACTCGTTGCAGCTTTAAATAACCAACAGGATCAGATTTAATCGCTTGAAGTAATAATGGATTATCCAGTGTTTGATAATTTATGTTTGGATACAAATTTTTTAATACCGTACTTTTTCCAACCTGTCTAGGACCGGTTACCAAAACAGCTGAATATGAATTTTTAGATTTGTCTATCACTTTTTCTACATGTCTTGTAATATACATAAACACCTCATATTCTATGTTATTTTAAACTGCCATTTTACTTTAACATAAAAAAAAATTTTTGTAAAGACATTTTTAATCTTTTTATTTTTTCTAAAATTACAAAAAAATCTAATATTATGTACATCTAATAAAGAATTAGATGGTCCAAAAATTGTGGCAATTTTGACATAAATTTTGTCATTCTGAGACTTCTTTCAGTC
The DNA here is from genome assembly GCA_944383255.1 of uncultured Clostridia bacterium. Classification (GTDB taxonomy): domain Bacteria; phylum Bacillota; class Clostridia; order Christensenellales; family UBA1242; genus UBA5893. Next base: position 1,987 of record CALWOY010000054.1, on the reverse strand, counting down.
ATTCTGAGCGAAGCGAAGAATCTCAAATAACAGAAGAACAATGTGCAATTATCAATTTGGTATATCTGTTTTGTAGAAAATAATCGCCATATTTTATACAAAACATTTATATATACAAAAAAATTTTCATAATAGGAGAGAGTAATATGAAAAGAAAATTTAAATTATTTGCAACAGTTGCATCTCTTTGCCTTTCTGTTGCACTTATGGCTTTCGGTGTTTATGCGGCTACTCAAGTAACTTATACCGTTAGTGGTAATGTTTCATTTACTGCACACGTTGATGCCAAATTTACAGCGGGTATTTATACTGCAACTGGTGGAGCACAAGGAAATCTTTGGGATACAACTGGTTATACAAATGAATATGATCCAAAACCCACCGACGAAACCGCCGCTTCTAGTGAATGGCAAAATGCCAATGTTGTATTTACAGCAAGCAAAACAACCGCAATTTACAGAATAACTTGTACAAATGAAGGTTCTCAAACATTGTATTTGCACTTTGCTACAACTGACACTCACACATTGGCTGATCAAACTGACAAATTAACAGTTACAATCAAAGTAGGAACAAATACTTCAGGAACAGATACTTTAGGTGATGCATTAACTAACGATTTTGAAACATTAAAAACAACTCAAGGTGAAGTTGCGGCAGATGCTACATATGTTATTGAAATTGAAGTTAAATTAACTGACGTTACAGCAACACTTGATTCCACAAAAACAACATTGGGACTTAAAATTACAGCAGATTATACTAATTCTAAAGCATAATATAAACAATTTTAAAAAAACAAGGTTGGCGAGCCTTGTTTTTTTTATGCAATCGAGATTCTTACGGCACTTCGTGCCTCAGAATAACAAAAAATGGAGTGTACTCAGAATGACTGTGCTTTTTTAAAACAGTGGTTTCTCCATAGAGTTTGGAATATCTATTCCCAAAAGTTTAAGCACGGTTGGTGCTACATTGCAAAGTTTGCCGTCTGAAAGTTTGACATCTTTATACTTTTCGCTTACAAGCCAAATTGGTACAGGGTTTGTGGTGTGACTTGTGATAACATTCCCCTTTTCGTCGAGCATTGTTTCTGCGTTGCCATGGTCTGCGGTGATAATTAGGTCACCCCCTGCCATAAGTGATGCAAGTGCAATGGCATAGGCACACTTATCTAGTGCAGTTATTGCAACTTTTGTTGCTTCAATATTGCCCGTATGTCCAAGCATATCTGCATTGGAAAGATTTACCAAGATAAAATCATACTTTTTTGAGGCAATTGCAGACAAAACTTCGTCGGTTATTTCAAATGCCTTCATCTTTGGCGTGACGGAAAAGTCTTGTACATTTTCGCTTTCTATAAGTTTTCTATCTTCGCCTGGATAAGCATTTTCAATTCCGCCATTAAAGAAAAATGTTACATGCGCATACTTTGTGGTTTCGCTTGTATGAAATTGCTTTAGCCCCGCCCTGGAAATGATTGCCGAAAGATTATCTTCTATTTTTTCTGGTGGAAATGCGACTATAACATTATTAAATGTGGCATCATACTCCGTCATTGTGCAAAACATAAGGTCGTGAATCTGTTTGGTTTGAAATTTATCAAAAGCCTTGCCCGTGAATGCCTGCGTAAGTTCCCTTGCCCTATCTGTGCGAAAGTTGAAATATATAACGCCGTCAAAACTATCTATTGTACGTGGTTTGCCAATGATTGTTGGCTTTATAAACTCGTCATAAACATCATTTTTATAACTTTCTTTAAGTGCTTCTTGTGCTGACATATAGTAATTTTCGGCATGACCTAGTGCAAGCATATCATATGCCCTTTCCACCCTGTCCCACCTTTTTTCACGGTCCATTGCGTAAACTCTGCCACATAGCGAACAAATTTTGGCTTTACCTTTTATATGCTTTTCAAGATCTTTTACAAAACCAATTCCACTATCGCGAAGAGTGTCACGCCCATCCATAAAACAGTGAATACAAACAT
>CALWOY010000053.1 GCA_944383255.1 uncultured Clostridia bacterium | reverse complement strand
CATATAAGATTTGACAAATAATCTCACTTGTGATATATTACCCTTTGTTTAAATTAAAAAGGAGATAAATGTATGATACACTCGCTGGAAAAATGTATTAGTGACATAAAAAACAGCAAAAGTATCGCTATTATGTGCCACACCGTGCCAGATGCAGACGCACTTGCTTCTATGGTGGCACTAAAAAAACTTATAAAACAAAATTTAACTGATGAAAACTCACCAAAGCAAATAGACCTTTTTGTAGACGCTGACGAAATAAGTGAACTAAATAGTGCAATTATAAATGGTGTGGAACTTAACAATCAACACCTTGACTCATATGAACTTGCGATAAGTTTGGACTGTTCGTCTCTTTCAAGACTTGGCAAATATGCTGAACTTTTTAAAAATACGCAAAACACAATCAATATTGACCACCATATTACAAACGAAAAATTTGCAAATAACAACCTGGTGTTTGTTACTTCTTCAACTTGTGAGGCACTTTATAGAATAGCAAAGATTTATAACTTTGAAATAAGTGATGAAGTTTGTAAACTTGTTTACAGTGGTATAATTACGGATACAAACAACCTAACCCAAGGTACAATAACCGTAAACACACACAAAATTATTACTGAAATTATACAAAGAAAGATAAACTTAGATGCACTAAATGAGCATTTCTTTAAAAATAATACGAAAAGCAAGGCATTTCTTTTAAAACAAGCACTTGACTCCATGACTTTTTATGCTAGCGACAGAATTGCTTTCATGAAACTCACAAAACAAGACATAGCCGATTGCAATGCAACAGTTGAAGACACCTATGGTATTGTCAACCACGGAATAGAAATTAAAGGTGTTGACATATCAATTCTTGCAATTAAACAAGAGGACAATTCTTACCAAGTAAGTTTAAGAAGTAAAGGCGACGTTTCTGTAAGTGAAATTGCCACCAAAATGGGCGGAGGCGGTCACGAACAAGTGGCAGCATTCCACTATGAAGGACTTTTGGCTGATTTGAAAGAAAAACTTATTCATTTGTGCCGAGAAGAACTTGCAAATCACCCTGTGGAAGAAAAAGAAGTGCTTTTTGATAATAGCGACGTAAGCCAAGAACAATAAATTTAAGGAGAAAACAATGGAAGATGTAACAAAACTAACTATGGACAAACTGGTTGCACTATGCAAAAATCGTGGAATTATATTTCAAGGTAGTGAAATTTATGGCGGTATGGGCAACACTTGGGACTATGGTCCTGTTGGTGTGGAAATAAAAAATAATATTAAAAAGACTTGGTGGAAGCGTTTCGTCCAAGAGAGCGACAATTCTTTTGGAGTTGATGCCGCAATACTTATGAATCCACGCGTTTGGGATGCAAGCGGACATACAACTTCTTTTTCTGACCCTAAAATGGACTGCCGTGAATGTAAGACAAGACACCGTGCTGACAATTTGATAGAAAATTATTGTGCTCACCACCATATTGAAAATATTATACCTGACAAAATGACAAACGAAGAAATGCAAAACTTTATAGAAAAGCACAAAATCGCCTGCCCTGTTTGCGGTAAACACAATTTTACACCAATAAGACAATTTAAACTTATGTTTGAAACAAGGCGTGGAGTAACTGAAGATGATACAGATAAAATATATCTTCGTCCAGAAACAGCACAAGGCGAATTTGTAAACTTTTTAAATGTACAACGTTCTATGCGTGCAAAAGTTCCTTTTGGAATTGCTCAAATTGGCAAGGCATTTAGAAATGAAATAACTCCAGGAAACTTTATATTCCGCACTATTGAATTTGAACAAATGGAACACCAACTATTTTGCAAAGAGTGCGATGATGATAAATTCTATAACGAATACAAGCAAAAGGCTTGGGACTACCTTGTTTCTATTGGTATTGATGCAGACAAACTTAGATTTAAAGACCATGACAAACTGGCACACTATGCAAAAAATGCTTGTGACATACAGTTTTTATTCCCATTTGGCTTTAGCGAACTAAATGGTATACACAACCGCACAAATTATGACCTTAGTCGTCATCAAGAGTTTTCTGGCAAAAATATGCAATATCTTGACCCAGTTACAAACGAAAAATATATTCCTTATGTTGTTGAATACTCAATTGGTTGTGACCGTCTTATGCTTGCAGTACTTTGCAACGCATATCGCGAAGAAAAACTTGATGACGGTGAAACACGTATTGTGCTTGCACTTTCCCCTGTGCTTGCTCCATATAAGGCCTGCGTATTGCCACTTGTCAAAAAAACTCACGCAGAAACAGCACATAACTTACAAAAAGAACTTTCAAAATACTTTATGTGTGATTATGACGAAAGTGGTAGCATAGGTAAACGCTATCGCCGTGAAGACGAAATCGGCACACCTTTTGCCATAACCGTTGATGACGAAACATTAAATAATGGTACAGTTACAATTCGTGACCGCAACACTATGGAACAAATAACACTTAAAATTGACCAAGTGAAAGATTACATTTTAGATAAATGTAAATATTAAATAAAAGGTTTATTCCTTCTTACAACTTTTGTATAAAAAATCGCACCAAATTTGGTGCGATTTCATATGTAAGATTAGTTGTTTCCACAAGGTGTGTTGCATCCACAGCCACAGCATGATAATAACAAAAGTATAAGTATTAGTGAGCCACAGTCATTGCCACCAAACATTTGTGTATCACAGCCACAAATTGAAAGCAAGAACAAAAGCCATACTAAGTTGCAAACACAGTTGTTGTCACCACGACCGAAATTCCCAAAGCCGCCAAAAAGATTCATATGTATTCTCCTTTTTATGTATTTTAATAAAAGAATTAAATCTTTTTATCTTTTGTGCTTTGATTATTTTTTCATATGTTCATATCACTATATGTTTTTAATAAAATTGTGTTACTGCATATATGATAAGATTTTATTTTTTAGGTCTTCAATGCCTATATTGTTTTTGGCAGAGATATACAATCCGTCATGCTCTATTCTTTCTATGACTTTGTCACATTTGTTATAAACTTTGATTTGCGGATATGTAATTTCTAAATCTTTTAAAACTCCATCCACTACACTAACCTGCGACTTATAATCTTTGTTGCTTGCATCAATGACATGAAGCACAAGGTCTGCTTCCTGTGCTGATTCGAGAGTGGAACTAAAAGCATCAACAAGATTGTGTGGGAGTTTTGAAATGAAACCTACTGTATCTGTTAGCACTATACTTTTGTTTGGTGCAAGATATACTTTTCGGCTGGTAGTGTCCAGTGTTGCAAAAAGTTTATCATCGGCATAAATACCCGCCTTAGTTATCAAATTTAAAAGTGTACTTTTTCCCGCATTTGTATAACCTATAATTGAAACTTTAAAAACACCACTTGTGTTTTGTGCTTTTTTTTTAACTTGTCTATTCTTTTTTATTTTAACTATTTCTTTTTCTAACTTTTGTATTTCAAGACGTGCCAAACGTTTATCAAGTTCAAGTTTGGTTTCACCGGGCCCACGCATACCTACGCCACCGCTTCCAAACCTTCCGCTTGTGCCTTTAATTTCACTAAGTCTTGGTAAATTGTATTTAAGTTGTGCAAGTTTAACTTGGAGTTTCCCTTCGCTTGAAATTGCACGCTGAGCGAATATATCTAGAATTAATGTTATTCTATCAATAACTTTTACTGAAAAATAGTCAGATAAATTTCGAGTTTGTGAGCCAGTAAGTTCGCAGTCAAAAACAACGACACTTGCGCCGTTTGAAATAACTTCTGCTTTTATTTCTTCAAGTTTTCCGCTTCCAATTATTGTTGCTGGGTTGACCTGCCTAACATACTGCCAATTTTTACCTACTACACTTAGCCCCGCTGTTTCACATAAATTTTTTAATTCAGTCAAACTATAATCAATATCATCTTTATTTGAAAAGGCAACTCCTACAAGATAGGCTTTTTCTATTTGTTTCTCTGTTGATTGCATAAAACCCTCCTAACCGAGTTAGTTTAGCAAAAAACCAGAAAACAATCAAGACATTAAGTAAATATTTAAATTATGGTCAAAAAGAATAAATTTGGTTTGCGTTTTGCCAACTGCTACAAAATACCACAAATATTGCTGGTTATCGTCACTTTGCCTAATTGTCAAATAGCATTCAACAACATCTTTATTTTCATCTATAAAAGATTTTAATTTTTTAAATGAAAAATTTAATGCTTTACTATAATTTGCATTGAATGAACTTGTAATACTCATAAGTTCTTGATACTGAAAATCTACATTATCTACATACAACAAAATTTTGTCCACTTTATATACCCTTTCAATATCACACATAAAACTAGAATCAAAGGGATTTTTTTCCAGTATGCACATTATTTCTTCACTGCCTATTTCTAGCCTTGCAACCACATTTTGTGCATAAGGTACCTCGCCAAAAAATTTTATTGTTAAAACACCATATTGTTTTTTTTGTGTCCTTATCATATCGCGTCTAAAATAACTTTCACGCACACCAAAACGTAATGTTGCATTATAATAATCTGTTTCAAGACAAAAATAGTCATATTCAATTTGAGAGCACATTAAATTTTGTGCTGTTTTGCCATATGAAAAATTGTAAATAAAACAAAAAATTATAAATAATAAAAGTATTGACACATGGACAACATATTTTTTCATAGTATATTTTATGTACACCGAAAAAATAATAGAAATGATTTGATAAATAAACAAAAAAATATATAATATTTATGGAGATATTATGAAATTAGTTGATTGTTATAAAGACGCAATACATAAAGGTTATGCCCTAGGTGCTTTTAATTTTTGCAACCTTGAAAGTTTGAAAGGAATTCTTAATTCTGCACAAAAAAATAACTCACCAGTCATTATTGCAATATCAAGCGGTGCATTAAAATACATGGGAGATGAATATGTAAAAGGTTTTATTTCTGCAAGTAGAAAAGCATATGATATACCAATGTTTTTTCATCTTGACCATGGTAAAGATTATGAAATTTGTGCAAAAGCAATTTCTCTTGGTTTTGATAGTGTTATGATTGATGGTAGTGCACTTGAATTTGAAGAAAATGTTGCACTTACAAAAAAAGTTGTCGACCTAGCACATAGTTATGGTGTACAGGTTGAAGGAGAACTTGGTAGGCTTCTGGGCACAGAAGACGAGCATATAGGTCAAGAAAGTTTATACACCTCACCTAGTGAGGCAAAGGAATTTGTTGAAAAAACAGGCATTGACTCACTTGCAATAGCAATTGGCACAAGTCATGGAATACATAAGTTTGCTGGTGAACCAAAACTTGCATTCGATATATTGGAAGAAATACAAAATCTTGTTCCTGACTTTCCATTTGTTTTGCATGGTGCTTCAAGTGTAAACGAGCAAACAATTTTGGACATAAACGCACTTGGCGGAAATATTAAAAGTGCAAAAGGAGTACCTGAACCTATGCTTGAAAAGGCTTGTACAAAATACAATATATGCAAAATAAATGTTGATACTGATATAAGAATGGCAACCACTAGAGAACTAAGAAATTATTTTAAAGAAAATCCAGAAAGTGTTGACACAAAAGCATACTTTGGAAATGTACAAAAAGGTATTGAAGACCTTGTTACTCACAAAATTTGCGATGTTTTTCATTCAAATAACAAGGCAAAATAATTAATTAATGGTATAAATTAAGATTCCACATTTAACTAATAATTGCTTGAAAAGAAATCTTTGTTAGTTGTTAAGTAAAACAATAAAAAACTCTCACTTTTGAGAGTTTTTTATATTATTATTTTGAAGAGTCAGGTTCAACCAAATTTTTTTGTTCAAAACTTTTACCGTCAATTTCTTTGAACACAGTTCTAAGACATTTCTTTAATGCACCTTTCACATACACTGAGAGTTTTGAATTATATTTTTTTTCTGTTTGATCATTTACCATTCCAGCAATTTCCTTACCTTCTGGTTTTAAAATTTTTTCATTATCGCCAAACAGATCATTAATTATACTATGTCTTAAATCCACTATTGATTTTGCATATGAGTGAGCATATACATTGTCACCAACTTCAACAGAATCAAGTTCCTTATTTATATTCTCTTCCAAAGATTGACTATCATTATTTTTATTTCTATCATAATAAGTGTAAAGGTGTTCCAAGAAGTTATATCTTCTTTTCGCTCTTTGCGTCGCTTTTGAGTTGTCTTCGTTATTGACTATTTTTGTTAAATCTTGATCAATTCCCTTTCTAATTGCCGAAAGCACAACTTTGTCAATATATTTCTCTGCAGAAGCTTTAGTTAAATAAGTATTGGTTGTCTTGACTCCCATATGCTCCGCCAAAGTTGCTACTTTTGCAATTTCTTTATTATCAGTTTGATCTCCCATCCCCAAATAAATAATTTCTTCAGGAGGAGGATTATCTAAAGCATCTAATTGTTTTTTCTCAATCTTTATAGGCTCTTTGTTCACTTCTTTAGTTTCTTCTTCGTTCGCTATAATCTCAGAGCTTTTCGATATATTTATATTATTTGCCTCTGTTTTAGTTATATTGTTTTCATAAGATTTAGAATTATATGGTATGCCCAAAAGCTGACTAGCATTGTTAACAAAAATTTCTTCATTTCTAATTGTAAGTCTAGGAACTAGTGCTTCTATAATTGTTTGAGGTTGAGTATAATACGTATAACCAGTTGCATGCATAGCATTCATTATTTCATTTTTTGAAATACCAAGTTTATTTATTGTAAATAACGCAGTTTGCATAGCAACATCATTTGCCTTGTTTAGTGTTTCGGTATCAATTTCAAGGCCAGCTAAAGTATTGCACATTTGAAGAGACAAACTTGCTTCAACAACTCGGTTTGCATTATTGTTTCCATAGTTAATAGCACGACAAATAAGCACATTCGCTAGTAAGTTCGCATAAGCCATAACATTTTTATCTAATTTAACTTTATTTTGTTTAGCTATATCTTTTGATGTAACAGTTGTTAATGCGTAAATTATTCTTGTAAGTTTTTCCTGTTGAGAAAACTTATATCTATGATTATCTCCAATTGCAATACTTCCATTGAGAATAATTTTACCTTTATATGATGAACTTGTCTTATATGTTTGTTTTTTAGTCAATTTTCTACATAAATTCAAAGCGCCTAATCCTATATTTTTTAGTTGTGCCCTAATTTTACCTTTTCTCTTATAATTGAATAATGAACCCGAATCGTTCTTTTCAATAATTTTAATTTTATATGCTGATTGTATTTTATTTATAAACCTTGAATAATCAGAAAATGTTTTACTTTCAAAAAACAAATTTTTTGCTGCATAAGACGCAACAAGTGGATAACGTAATTTTCCAATATTCTTTGCATCTTCCACAAGTGCAAAAGATGAATATCTGTTAGTATTTGTTATTGGTGCGATAGATGAACGCACAGTACGTGGTGGCGTTGACTTACTCCACTGATCTATAGTTTTATATCCAAGTGCAACAACAGATTCAATATTTGCTGATTGCATTCTTGTGATTATCTCATCGATTGAAACATTTTTTTTGTTAGCAAGCCAAAAAATAGGATCTTCGCCAGTTTTAGCAAAATCTTTCATATCTTTTAGTAGTGATTCTGAAAGTTGTGTTTTATTTAAATCAGACATATAACCCTCCAATTACAAATATAGTATAACAAAACCTTAATAAAAATTCAATACCTAATTTTTATTTTTCAATATATTGTTGCTTTTTTTACAAATCACAACCATATGTACGAAAAACTTTAGTTACAAAACCAGCAACCTTGGATAAAAAATCGGTTGAGATTGTTACGTCGCTAATGCTCCTCACAATGACAATGTAGTATATGCTTATATTTAAAAACAAACAACAAAAAACGCAAAAATAGCCCCAGTAACGAGGCTCACATATGAATATTGAAAACGCAAAATTGCGAGGCGGATGCTAGGCTCGATGTGTTGCTTGACAAGTAGAAAGATAAAAAATCAACAAAAAACAAGAAAGACAAGGCTCGGCGTGTCGACTAGGCAGGAGTTTACATATTCGTAAATGACTGTCTAGTCCAACACGCCAGTAAACGCAGTATTTCGAAGTTTTTTGTTGATTTTTTATGAGAAGAGTTTGCGCACATAATCATACGCCACAATCTGTACCATAGTTCTGTTCATTGGACTTGTAATTAAAAATGCCTGACCTACACCTGCTGTAACTATGGTGTCTTGCTCTTGCTGATTTATCTCACCTGACTTGCGATAAAGTTCAACAAGGTCATTCATGTCACTTGGTGCAAGAGAGAATATCATAGAATACTGGCTTGCGTTAATTACGGCAGTTGACTGTCTTTCAATTTCTGCTGAACCAACAAAGTCTTTGATATTTTGGGTTATGACTATTTGCATACCGCCATATTTACGAATACGCTTAGCCATTTGCGCCATGAAATCAAGTGCTATTGGATATTTTGGATTGATAAACATATGCGCTTCATCAACCGCAACTATAATTTTACGATTGACATTATATTTTGCATTAAAGTCCTTATTTTTTATGATTTCATTCATAAGATACTTAAATACAATAAGCATTTGTGCATTTGCTATAACTTGGTTATTACTTGCAAGTAATGACTGGAAGTTAAATGTAATGAAATTTTCCTTAGTTTCAAGTGTTGTAGGACCATTCCAAAGTTTGCTATTTCGCCCACCTTTTGCGAACTTTTTGATGTATGTTTCAACAACATTTAAATTATTTAATACATATTCATTTTTTTCAGTCTTTAATCTTTCAAGAATAAGTTCATAAAGATCATCAAAAATTGGATAAGCATCAACTGCGAGTGTAGTGAAATTACTTGTTCCGTCAATACCCTTTTTCTTATAAAGGTCAATAACAAGAGAGTTTAAAAGTTCGAAAGGATCAGATTCAATTCCTTCCAAAATAACTCTAAAGAACTGCTCCAAAAACTGTAAGTGTTGTGCAAAGGTATCGCTAGAATCATATTCTTCATCAATTATATTTCCATTTTCATCACGCTCCGCTGTAAGTGACAAAGTATCATCTTTTAGTGTAGTCATAACATGAAATGGATTGATAATACCCATTTGGGAAGAACCAACATCAATGACTTTACCATCAAGATTAATTGCAAGATTTGTATATTCGTTTTCTGGATCCAAAATAAACACTTTGGTGTTATCCGCTGCAAAATTTGCAAGTAAAGTTTTTGTCGCGTATGATTTACCGGAACCAGACTTACCTATAATCATCATATTAGAGTTAACTCTTTCACGATTACGCATAAAGAAATCAACAAATACAGGAAATTCATTATCACCAATATAAAAACCATTTGGGTCTTGAAGTGCACCAGAAATGAATGGAAATATTGCAGCAAGTGATGTTGTTGGTATGCCACGTTTGAATTCATCAACATTGTCACGCATAGAAATATTACTACTTACAAACGCATCAACTTGACGCCCAAACATCTCACTATATCTAAAGCCTTCTTGTCTAAGTATTGCACGAACCTCTTTCCTGGCTGGATCTTCACACATTATGAAAGTATTTACATCATAAAGTTGCTCATTATTATTTTTAAGATTAACAAGCAAATTTCTAAGTGTTTCAAGGTGCGTTTCATTTTCAATTTGACGACTAGTCGAAGCACTCCTCGCAAATTTTGCTTCCATTTCCATTATAGCTTTATCTATTGTTTTTTCAGACTCGTACTTCTTTTGTGGTTTAATTTTAGTTACAATCCTTGTACGATCAAGCAAATAAAATGACGAACCCCAAGCATCAGGAACTTGAATTGGATAATCAGAAATAACAAATTGGCGATATGGTTTACCATCAATAAGTACTTTGGAAGCTTGAAATTTTATTTTCTTTGGCACAACCCACTCAAAGTATTTATTCATTGAAACAGCATCTAGTTCACGCTCATCAAATTCCTTACCATAATTAGCCTTTAAGAAAACAAGCAAATCTTTTCCAACCAAGCGTCTCGAATTTATAGGTGTAATTGCCTGGAGCAATGTCGTTATAATACCATTAACTGTAGTTTCAAGCAATTCTTTATCTTTATCATAAACAACAAAATAAAAATAGTCTTTGTATATCTTTTCCTCTCTATTTCGTCTTTCCATCTGAGAAACGCGTTCTTCAAAAATTCCCGCACGAACTTCAACTTCTTTTTGAGTAATCTCACCTTCATATTGTAGTTCCAAAAGATTGTCATACTTTCTATCTTCACCATAGATATAATTATCCAACACCATCGCTTTATTTAATTTAACCAGTGTTGCCGTTTGATCATTCGTAAGTCTTCTTAAGGCATTTGCAAAAGTGTTGATAACCATATTGCGTTTATATTCATTCAAAAGACTAAACACTATAGGCTGTATTTCAATGACTTGAGCATAATATTCTTTAAAATCTATGTATCTATCTTGATAAAGTCCTGTAAAAGGGATAATTTCCTCAATTGGAGAATTATGTTTCGCTTTTTTAAACGAATATTTCTTACGCTGTGCAAGGAAACGAAATAAATAACCAAGTGTTTGATATAACCTCATATCATCACTTATTTTAAAAAAAAGTGATACTATAATTGCACACCATGCAATACCTATCCAATAGTTAAGACCACTAGCGAAATTACTTAAAAAGAAACCAAGTGCACCAGCAACGCCAATTATACCAAAAATGACATCGGAGAGTGTAACATTTTTAATAATCTCCATTTTGACTTTGGTTTTTCTAGGAATAATATGCATTATTTTACTCCTTTATAAGTTAAAATTTATTATAGTATAACCTAAATAAAAATAAAAACAAAATAAAATAGTAAAAATTAAAAAACACACTTATAAAAAAGTGTGTTAATTATCAAAAGTATCCAAAATTTCGTTTACTACATCATCAATTTTTTTTAATTTTACAACTAAATCATTTACATTATTATTTTTCATTATTTACCTCACCCAAATATTTTATACCAAAAGAATTTTCCAAATATTGCTTATAATATTCATCTAATTTTATTTCAGACTCAGTAATTTGTTTTAAGTTATCTAAAATATGAAGCACATATTGACTTATCTCAATATTTTCGCCAACATCGTTTAAATACGAATCAAGTTCGAATATTTTATCTATTCTCTTTGTTATATTTTGTAAATAATTTTGTTTGATTGAATTTGTAATATTTTTTAATATGACTTTATCCTTTTTTAAGCTCATTGCTTTTAAATGTTTATTTAGAAGTTGTGATATTTTTCTATCGTTTATTTTAATTAAAAAACTTGTAAGTTTTATTAAATAAGGCGAAGAGAACGTTGCATATTCAAGTTCTATCTTCGCTTTATTGTATGTTTTTTCAATAAGATCAAGCATTGCATGATTAGCATCAAGCCTAAGTGAAATCGCTGTAAGGAAATCAGTAATTATTTGCTCTGTATCTTGCATTTGATCCATAATTATTCTCTCCAATTAAACTAGTTCAACAATAGCAAGTTCCGCAGCATCACCACGACGAGTACCTGTTTTTATAACTCTAGTGTAGCCACCTTTAGTACCGAGTTCTTTTGCACGATCTGCATACTTTGGAGCATAGACATTGAATATCTTTTCAATAAGTGGATGATTGATACCTTGAGTTCTTGCTCTGTAAGCTTCAAGACCTTCTTTTTTACGTCTTTCTTCTTTAAGATCATACAAAAAAGCCATCATTTTACGTCTTGCTGCAAGTTTTTTTGGACCATCATTTATTATTTCTTTCTTTACCTTTGTTCCATTTTCGGTAATTGTTTTTTCAACTTTTGCGTTGTCTTCGTAAGTATTAATTGCCAAAGTTAGTATCTTTTCTGCTTCAATTGAAACTGCTTTTGCTTTTGCAACAGTTGTTTCAATTCTGCCATACTTGAAAAGATTCGATACTTGATTTCTAAGTACTGCTATTCTTTGATCAGTTGGTCTACCTAATTTATCGTTAGCCATTTTTATCTCCTTTTTAGTCTTCGTCGCTTCTTAAACTTAGCCCATATGTGGCAAGTTTTTGAATGACTTCCTCTATTGATTTTAAACCAAGATTTCGTACCTTAAGCATATCACTTTTTGATTTTTTGATAAGGTCATCTATGGTGTTTATATTTGCTCTTTTAAGGCAATTGTATGATCTGACGGAAAGATCCATCTCCTCAATTGGCATTTCAAGAACTTTGACTTGTTTATCTTCTTCTTTTGAAACCAAAATGTTCATATCGGACATTTCTTCACAAAGGTCTACAAAAAGTGCAATGTGTTCTTGTATTATTTTACCTGCCAAACTTACAATTTCACGAGCGGTTATTGTTCCGTTTGTCTCAACTTCCAATGTAAGTTTGTCATAATCAATGCTTTGTCCAACACGTGTTGGTTCAACATTGTAATTAACTTTTTTTACTGGTGAGTAAATTGAATCAATTGCAATATAGTCAACAACATCAACTCTTTCTTTGTTGATTGTGTTTGGAACATATCCGCGACCTCTACCAATTATAACATCAAGTTGAAAATCCGCATCATCATCTGCTGTTGCAATATGAAGGTCTGGATTTAATATTTCAACTTGATCATTTGGCTCAAATTCGTGTGCTGTGATTTCACCCGCACCTTTGTGACGAAGATGTATTGTTGTCGTGAAGTCAGTATTTTTATCTAATGTTTTAACAGCCAAACATTTTATGTTTAATACAATGTCCACAACATCTTCTGATATGCCGTGAACTGTTGAAAATTCATGCAATACACCATTTATTCTGATAGCGATTGGTGCTGCACCAGGGAGCGCACCAAGAAGTGTCCTTCGCATACAGTTTCCTAGCGTTATGCCATAACCTCTTTCAAGTGGCTCAACTATGAACCTAG
>CALWOY010000052.1 GCA_944383255.1 uncultured Clostridia bacterium | reverse complement strand
CCTTTTAGACTTAATTTATAATAATCTTCGCGTTTTATTTGGTTTGCAGAACATTTTACTGCTTTCACATCAATTCCATAAAACTTTTTTACAAGGTTATTTATTTTATCTACAAGTTCTTCTATTTCTGTTGTAATTGTAAGTGAAACTTCTTGCTCTAGGCATACCGAAGCCGAACTATTTATAAGTCCACCCAAAAAAGCCAGACATTCGCTATCGTCGTCTAGATTTCTTTTTAATATTTCTTTTTTTATGTCCTTTGAAAAACTCAATTTTAGTTCCCTTTATAGTTTTTAAACTTAGGAAATTGCTCTAAGTTTGCAATACTTTCATATGGTATATCATATTTGACAGCAAAATTTATGCCTTTATTTACTTCCCCCACCCTTTTTGCACTATGTGCATCAGAATTAGCCATAAATTTTACACCAAGACTTAAAAGTTTTTTTATATCTTCTTTTTTGTAGCATATTCTTTTGCCATTTAGTTCAAGATGTGTATTTGTTTTTACTGCGTGCTTTCCCACAGTTTCAAAATCTATTGGCATATGTGCGCCAGGATGAGAAAGTAAGTCAATTGGATATTTATCCATGGCTTTCATAATTGCCAATGTGTTACGTTTTATATCTTTTTTGCGATGCAAGTTTAGCATATTTGGCAATCTAAATTTAAAAAACTCCTTTATATTTTTCGCTCTTGCAAAATTGTGAAAGCCAACAATGATAAAATCCAATTTCTTAATATCTTCTTCTGTTAAATCAACATCGCCTTCACTTGAAATAAAGTTTGCCTCGACCCCAAGCAATATATCAATGCCCGTCTTTTGTTTTGCTTCCTCAATTTCTTGTCTCATTTTATCCAAATTTTTTCTTTTTACACCATAAAGTTTATGTGAAAAACCATGTTCTGTTATTGCTATTTGTTTAAGTCCCTTTTCTTTGGCTGATATTGCATTTTCTAGTATTGTTCCTGTGGCATGCTTTACATTAAATGGCCCACCAGAATACAATGTGTGAGTGTGATAATCTCCAAAAATAACCATTTTTTTCCCTTTTAATATTTTTATTATCCAAGTTGTCGACAACATCTCATACAGATTTTGCCAGCAACTGTTGTTTGTTTAAACTGTGATGACCTAATTTTATTGTGGTTTTACTTCAATAAATTTGGTTTAAGAACAAAGTGAGTAAAACAACATCACTTTGTTTTTATTATTGCCAAAAACACTGTTGTTGTCAATTATTTTATCATTCATTGTTTTAAGATTTCCATTGAACTAATGCCTCTGAATCAGTCGATTTACATTATATGAAAAAATCTCGATTTCGCTCGAAATTGTTTTTCGATATCTGAAATACGAGAATTTTAGTTTATAATCATTAAATCTGTTTCTTACTAATTTTTAAATATATCTTTGTAAAGCAATGCGAACAACTTATTTTCATTTAAACCATTAAAATTTCTTTGCCCTGTTTTTCTTGTTAATATTCTTTCAATCTTTGCTGAAAAAGGCATATCTTCGTCTTTTTTCAACCTATCCTTTTTGAATACAAATTCTAAAAGTTCGTTGCTTGGCTCTTTTTTATCAAAATAATACATTTCACAAATCACATCACTAATATAACCTATACGCCAATCACTATCATTATATGTTTTTAAATATAGACTTATTATTTCTCTACACTCTTCTCTATTTTGTTTTTTGAAAAGTGCTTTAAAAATGTCACTTTCAAAAAATTGTTTTATTGTCCCTATTTTTTTATCTTTTTGATAAACGTTGTCGCCTTCCAAAAAATAGATATCTTGGCAAAATCTTGGACTTAGTTTTCTTACCAAATCAACATAACACTTTTCACTATCCACAAGTATTGGACATTTCTCATTAAAATGAGAAATAATCATAGGAATTTCTCCAACAGTAAGATAAAGAGCAACACCACAAATATCTGCGATACTCTTTAAATTATAAAAATCTACCACATCATTTTTCGATAGATAAAAACATTTATTCATTACAATGAATTCCCATAGTCTTGCGTTGTTTCATTTGTATTTTGCAACTCTTCCAACTGTGTTGCATAGTCTGCAAAATCACCTGTCATTTCAACAAAAGTGTTTTCATAAATATCATCCGCATCGATCATTTCAACAGCATTTGTAAATTGATACTGTTCATTAAAAAATTCTCCAGTACGAAATCCTAAATCGACAGAAAAATATCGAATATCTCTGCCATATGTTGCTTTTAAAATGCCTACTAACGATACCGCTGTATCTCCTGATGCTATAGCCTGACTTGTCACAAAACTTAAACTATATCCACTTCGTGCCAACTCTTGAATTTGATCACCATATTCTCTTCTTGACAAAAATGAACTTGCAGTATCATAATTTTTTATTTCACTCGTGTCTATTAGAGTTATATGTTGCGCAGGGTCTTCTATATCTAATATATCTAATGCATCTTGTATACTTTCTACTTCTTTACCGCAATCTGTACATAACACAGCAAGGCGATCTCTACTCCCAACACGATATATTGCAGTCGTATAAACATTATTACCTTCTGCATAAAGCGAAATAACCTTTTTTAAATCTACGTTGTATGAAACTATATTAGTAGCAAATTCATTTACTTTTGCAACAAGACTTTCTTGTTGTTGAAGAGTTACAACATAAGGATCTGACCACTCTGATGCTAAAAATCTTCCGCTTGTATCATAAGCTTGTACTTTAAACTCAGTTTCTTGATCTACAAGTGCAAATGGATAATAGTTATCATCAACTTGTTGTATTTCTCCATTAATACTGACATTATACGCATCAGCACCCGTAACATCATCCCACGTAAGTAAATTACTTTGATTATCATACTGAATATTTTCTACATTAGCCAACTTGGCTTGTGGTGGATTTGGAGGATCAGGGGGACTAATAATAGAGCCTTCTCCATTATTAGATAAAACATAAAAAACTCCAACAGCAACTCCAACAGTAACAAGTCCACTAATTATTGAACCTATAATTTTTCCTTTTTTAGATTTATCCATCTTTTACCTCTCATGAAAGAGTATATCACATTAATAAATAATTTTCAATATCAATTTTATATAAAAATCTTTAGTCAAGTCAAAATTTGTTAAATTATTTTGAATTTTGTCGAATTATAATATATTATTGTAATGTGAAGATAAAGAAATTTGCATGTATAATAACTATTATTATTCTAGGTTTTATAATAACTGGTACAATTATTATAAATAACCTAAAATTCCCAGTTGATCCAGAGCACTCTGGTGAGTCTAACGAGTCTAGCGACAATACCCAAAGCGAAGAAACAGATGTCAGTATTTTATGTGATGACATCACAATGTTTATAGATGACGAATTCTCTCAACTTAGCATCACAATTAAATCAAACGAAATTTACACAACAAATTACACCTATGATAAACAAGCCCTAAAAATTGTTGACCAAAAGGTGTATGCCTACAAAACAGGCACCTATTTGGTAACAATCATAGTAACCACTTCTTCTTCAACATATTCTGGAACTTTTACCGTGACAGTTCTTGACACAATAACAGATGTAAGTGCAACTATTTATAAAGATAACGAAAAAGTGGACAAACTGTTTGTCGGTGAAACATATATTTTAGAGTTTACATACAATGCCGAAATGTACACAAACTTCATATTAAATACCAGTGAAAATATTTTTAATCTTGAAAATATTGAAACAAATATTTCTAATAAAATTCTCTTTTCATTCACTGTTTCAAGTGATAAAGATACAATTTTTGAATTTAATTATCGCAAATTTTCAAAATCTTTCACTTATGAAACATATGAATATATTACTAATTTTGATATAGATATTTCAAATGGTTTTGAAAACAATATTTTAACTTTATATATTTTCAATACTAATTATTTACCTGATGCAAATTCTAACTATATATTTAATGAAACGCCTTTTAGTATAAATGTCGACGACAAAAATCTTTCACTATTTGAAGTCAAAATTTTAGATAAAAATATTGCCTGTATTAAAGATAATAAAATAATCGCTAATTCTGTGGGTGAAACCACACTTAATATAACTGCACTTGATGGCTCGGACTTCACTGAAAACATAACTATACTTGTAAAATGCGTTGAAATAATTGAACTTACACCAACATTATTTGAAAAAACACTAAACGTTGGTGAAAGTTTTGATATAGTTTATACATATTCTCCAAATTATGCCATAACAGACTTTGAAATTACTGTCAATGACGAAGTTCTAACAGAAAACATATTTTATGCCACTGCAGAAGGCGAATATAATATAAACATTTTAGACAAAGTGTCTGGAAAAACGACAAATATTTTAGTAACTGTTAACGAAGTTATTGAGCCAAGTGAAGTTTACTATAAAGTTGACTTTAATCAATCTTTTCTCGATGAATATAATGGCACATTTGAAAATAATATTTTAACTATTTATGCCGAAAATCCATTTTATTTCTCATTTAGTTTTTTGCTTCTTGACGAATACGACGGTGAAATATCTACGAAAATTACTGTTTCAAGCACAACAAAGTATGACATCGATCCAATTTCAAATCTGGTGAATTTGCGTATTTATGAAAAGGGTACACTTGATATAACATTAACACTTGTAAATAATGGTGCTCTCACCGATATTTCATATACTTTTAAAATTGTGGTGCTTTGAAAGTGTTGACAAAGGATGTTATTTTTGATAACATATCAAGGTTTAGGTGGGTAGTTCAATGGTAGAGTAACGGTCTCCAAAACCGTCTGTTGCAGGTTCGAGTCCTGTCCCACCTGCCAAATTTATGGGGGAATATGCTATATTTAAAAGAGTTAAATGATAGATACGATATATTTATCAAGTCGTGGAAACTTGATAACTTTTCTTTTTTTTATCCAAATATAAAGAAAAAAAACAAAAACATATGCATAAATTTTGACCTTGACAATTACACAAATTTTCAAGATTTTTTTGCAGTTTTAAGGGATATTTATAGTTGTAAAAATGACTTATCAAATATAACTTTTTGTATAAACTTAAAAAACACTTTATTTACACAAGAAGAGTTTGAAAATATAAAAAAATTAGAAAAAATTTTAAAAACACAAAACGCAAAACTTTATATTAAAGAATATGATGTACTTTGGGAAATTTCTGAGGTGAATAAAACCTATGATTATTTAAAACAAATTGTTAATGAAATTTCATCTAAAAATCTTTCCCCACTTGAACAATTTTTATATGCATATAAAAAAATAGCAGAAAATGTTTATAGTGATGATAAAACTTTAAAAAATCTTGTAATAACTCACTCAATATTTAGTTTACAAAACAATGGTCACATTGTGTGCCGAAGTTATGCAAATATGCTATGTGAAATAATAAATAATTTAAAAAACGATAACATTTATTGCTTCTTTACTGCTGTTAAAACATATCATAAAAACAATTTACAACCTGGTTCACATGCGTTTAACGTTGTCATTCTTAAAGATGATAAATATAAAATAAATGGCATATATCTCGCTGATAGCACATGGGATAGTTCAGATAAAAAAACTTCACCTATTTTTTTAAATTATTGTTTAATTCCTATAAACGATTTGAGATTTTACAAAAATATAAAAATTATCCCAACTATTGACAACATTTTTCAATATTTTTTAGTAGATGATAATTCAATGTCTTTGTACAAATATCAAAACGCTATTACATTAGATGCATTAAAACATCAACATGTTGTAGATATTGACAATGAACGAAATTTGTATAGACAATATATTTTGCAAAACGAACCTTCCCTTGCATTATATACTAACTCATCGCCTTTTAGCGATGAAATGTTAGAATATAGGTTTGTTAAAAGCATTTGCAATAAAATCAAACAAAAATCTACAGTTATTCCATATGATACTTTAAACTCTGCATTTTTACAATGCCTAAAAGCACAAAATATGGACAATGCAGAAGATTATGCAGAACAAGTTTTTTCTTCTTCCAAACAACGCTCACTTGATAATTTTATTTATTGCACAAAAAATTGTATATATGAAACAGCAAGAAAAGAATTTGATAGAGTTGAGGCAATAAAACTAAAAAGAAAACAACTTTTACAACGTCACAAAGAAATCTTGATTAAAAAAAGACAACAAAAGAAACAAGAAGACGAAAAAACAATGTAAACATAAAAATCACACTATATTAAAGTGTGGTTCTTTTTTCCATGGCCCTAGATAATGTCACTTCGTCAGCAAACTCAATATCACTACCCATGCTTATACCCTGAGCAAGTCTTGTGACTTTTACACCAAGCGGAGTTAAAAGTTTTGAAATATACATGGCAGTTGCATCACCTTCAACATCTGGGTTGAGTGCCATTATAACTTCTTTTGTGCCATATTTTTGTACGCGTGATAAAAGTTCTTTTATTCTAATGTCATCTGGTCCACGATTTTCAAGCGGACTAATAGTTCCACCAAGCACATGAAAAACACCATCAAAACTTTTTACTTTTTCCATAACAGCAATGTCCTTTGGTTCTTTAACGACACAAATTATATCTGTATTTTTCTTTCTGCAAATTTCACATATATCTGTTTCAGAAAAGTTGCCACATTCTTTACAAAATTTGATGTTGTTTTTGGCGTCCACAATGCTTTTTGCAAACTCCGATACTTCTTCTTTTGTTTTGTTTAAAATGCTATATGCATATCTTTGTGCGGTCTTGTAGCCAACACCTGGAAGGGAGCGAAAATTATTTATCAGTTTTTCTAAACTTTCAATATACATTTTACATCCCCTGTGGAAGATTTGGCAATTTTTCTTTTTCCGCCTGTGTTATTTTGTCCACAGCATCATTTATAGCAGAAACAACTAGGTCTTCAAGCATTTCAATATCATCTGGGTCAACAACTTCTGGTTTAATCGTAACTTTTTTTGCCTTTTTATCACCAGTTAAAACCACTTCAACCATATTTCCACCACTTGTACCTGTAAACTCTGTACTTTCAAGTTCCAATTTTGCTTTTTCCATTTCTTCTTGCATCTTTTGTGCTTGACGCATTAAGTTTTGAAGGTTTGCTCCATTAAATCCACCTCCAAAACCACCTCTAAAATTGTTCATAAAATTTCTCCTTTAATCTATTATTTTTGTTAAATCTCCAAAAAATTTGTTTAAAATTGCAATATTCTCATCATTTGATGCCTGTTTTTGCTTTTTTTGTATTCTAAATTTATTTATGTTAAATGCCATAAGTGCTTTTTGTAGTTCATCATAGTTGGTCTTATCGTTAAGCATATTTACAACATAATCTTCTTTTGATGAGATGACAAATTCTTCGCCGTCATATTCAACATCTCTAATATCTCCACACATAACATGTAAAATTCTATCATTGTGCTCACGAAGATAAAGTATAACCTTACCCCAAAGCGTCTGTGCTGACATCTTGGATTTTGATGCCTGTGCACTTTCGGCTATTTCAACTTTACGCAAAATTAGTTTTTTTTTTCTATTTGTGTACAGTCAATTATTGCACTTTCAAGCAAAGTTTTTGGTGACAACGCAAATTTAAGTTCTGTTATCATGGAAGAAAATATTTTCATATATCCTAACAATTTTTCTATGTCTACTTTTTTTGAAAGTGTTTCATACTTTGTAAAGACATCTTGTGTAAAAGATAGCATCTCTTTAGCATCCATGCAAGTTTTTGCAACAATTAAATCCCGAGTACATTGTGCAAGGTCTTTTGCCACAACATTCATATTTTTCCCAGTTTTTTCAACTTTGTCTAGTATACTTAATGCTTCTCCAATATTTTGACTCTCTATGTTCTCAATAATCTTCAAATTTGTATCATAGTCGGTTGTGCCTAAAATTTTTGAAACATCTTCACTCTTTATTTTGCCGTTTGAAAATGCGACAATTCCATCAGCAACAGAAAGCATATCTCTCACACTTCCCTGCGCTGCTTTTACAATCTGTGTTATTGCATCATCTTCATATTCAATTTTTTCAAGTGAAAAGATATGTTTCAAGTGTTCACTTAGTGTTACATCTGAAAGAAGATGAAAATCAAAACGCATACAGCGAGAAATTATTGTTGTTGGAAGTTTTTGAACATCTGTTGTTGCCAAAATAAACACAATATGCGATGGTGGTTCTTCTAGCGTCTTTAAAAGTGCGTTAAATGCACTTTCTGTAAGCATATGCACTTCGTCTATTATATAAACTTTATATTTTGCCGAAACTGGCAAAAACTTAACTTTTTCACGAATGTCACGTACTTCATCAACTCTGTTGTTGGATGCCGCATCTATCTCTACAATATCCAAGTTGTTTTCCTGACTCAGCGCCTTGCAAACTTCACACTCACCGCAAGGTGAACCATTTTTTGGATGCAAACAATTTATTGCCTTTGCAAAAATTTTCGCAGTGCTGGTTTTGCCTGTCCCACGGCTTCCAGTAAATAGATAAGCATGAGAAATACTCCCACTCTCTATTTGGTGGACAAGTGTTGTTGTAATATGTTCTTGCCCAACGACTTCATCAAAAGTTTTTGGGCGATATTTTCTATACAATGCCTGATACAACTATTTTTCTCCGCTAACTATTATACATCTTTTTTGTCTTTTGACAAATTGTTTTATTAAGAAATCTATGAGATTCTTCGCTTCGCTCAGAAAGACACAGGTCGCAGTGTAATGTCATTTCAAACGAAGTGAGAAATCTCATCAACGGTTTTGAGATTCTTTACTTTGCTCAGAATGACAGACTAATTTTTTTTATTTTCAATAAGTTTTAAATATTCCTTATAAACTTTTTCTGCAACCATATCCCAATTTACATACAAATCTTTATATGCATTTTCACAAAGTTCATTATATTTTTCACTGTTACTTAAAATGTTTAATATAGTTTGTGCATAATCTTTAATGTCATTTTTTGAAATGAGACCGTTTACATCTTTTGTAACTGTGCCTGCCGTTTTTGCACCTTCAATAAACACGGTTGGCGTTTTTTGACTTCCTGCTTCAATTTGAACAAGCGAATTAGTATCATAAAGCGATGGAAATAAAAACAAATGACTTGCACTGTAAATTTTTGCAATTTCTAATCTATCTGATATTTTTCCACACATAATACAGTACTCGTCAAGACCTTTTTCATGGATATATTGTTTTACTTTGTTTTCATCTTGCCCTGTGCCAACAAAAAGCATTTTAAATTTTAATTTTTTTTGCTTTAATATTTCAAGTGAATCTATTAAAAATAATAAATTTTTTATTACATTTATTCTCCCAATAAATAAAAATATATATTCATCAGAAGATATATTGTACTTTTTTCTAATTTCTTCACGATTTTGTTGTTTTTGTGGCAAAAATTCTAGTTCTGTAGCATTTGGAATTATAAAACTTGGAATTTTTAAACCATATTCTTCAATATACAATTTTTGTATTTCTGAATTTACAGTCCAAGCAACATCGCAACTATTTATTGTTTTTATAAGTTTTTTTAACACCAAATTTGTAAGCCAATTAAAATGTGCCATTTTTTTAATATCTTGTTTATATTGACTATGCAATGTTACAACACAAGGAATGTTATGTTTTTTTGCATATTTAGTCGCTATTTTCCCTATTCCCATAGGTGAATGAATATGTACAACATCTAAATTTGCTTCTTTTAGTGTTTTTTTGAATTTTTTATCGAACTTTGGAGTTGGTAAAGTGTAGTCAAAATTCACGATTTTTAAACTTTTACATCTTACAACTTTATACTCAAAATTATCTTTATATTTTTTATCTTTACCTTTTGGGCAAAACACTGTAACATCGGCAATTTTATTGAGTCTTTTGGCGTAGTTATCTACCACCATAATAACTCCGTCCAGCATTGGAAAAAATGTATCTACAAACATTCCAATTTTTATTTTTTCCATATATTTCTCCATATCAATGATAACATATAACTATTATAAAAATCTAGTATTTTTTATTTTTTTATAATAATTTATTTCTAATAAGATTATGTTATTCTAAAAAATTTTATCATTGTTTTCCAAGAAGCTGATCAATAGAAACACCATAAATTGAAGAAAGTTTAACTAGATTCTCATATTCAGGACGAGTATGATTGTTTTCCCAGTTTGAAATATTTGTTTGAGCAATGCCTAAAAGTTTGGCCACTTGTCTTTGGGTCAGATTGCAAACGGTTCTATAATATTTGAAATTGTGACCAAATTCCATATTTTTAAAGTATAAGATTCCAAAATTATATGATTCAAAATATAACTATTACACATTTTTTTGTCGTAAATTGACGAATGATGTCGAAAGATGTCATATTATACAATTTCAAAATACGAAAAACAATAGTTAAATGTTTTTTTACAAAATAATTTCTTTTTGTAAAAAATATAAAAAATATTAAAAAAATATTGACCTTTTTTATATTATATGTTATGATTATTTTGTCGAAAAAAGGAGAAAATGATAATGAAAGATAACTCCGTTGTATACTTTTATAAGGAAAAAAACGAAAATTTTTATAAGTTAAATGACTTTTGTACAAAAACTAATATGTATTTTTTTTGCTGTACAACTATTGATGAACTTATGTATATTTTATTAAATTGTGACTCCTCATTTATTGTAGTTGATAAAGATGCAAATGCTACACATCAACAGTTAGAAGAACTATCTGATGTAAAAAAAATTTACTACTTAGACAACACATATTGCGGACTTAAAAAAAATATTATAATAGTTGAAGATATAGATAAAACAATAAATAAAATCAGAAGAGACAATCTTCAAACAGATGATGAAATTGAAAATAGCAAAATGTTTTGTTATGTTTTAGTTAATAAAGAATTAGATAAATTGTTTTTTAAAAATAAACATATAGGTACCAAATATTTAACTGATATAGTTTATGAGCATTATAAATCTAAAATAAAAAACAAAAAATGCGTAGAAACTTTTCCAATAATTGCAAATAGATATAACTCTACTTCTATAAGTGTTGAAAGAGCAATAAGGTTTGCAATAAAACGTGCATTCGAAAGTTGTGAAAATAAACAAGATTTTTTTAATATTTCAAAATGCAAAAAATCCCCAACAGTAAAAGAAATGATATCTTATCTTTTAAACAAAGTAATATATAGCAATAAAAAATGTTTTGAAAATAAAATGTACGAAAATTAGATATTTTTTTATTTAAAGTGGCTATTGCGTCACTTTTTTTTGACAAAAATTACACACAATACTAAAATAGTAGATGTACAAAAGGAGAAATTATGAATTTATTACTTATTGACTGGAATGCTATTGGACAAGAAGCACTCAATATTTTAAAGACAGTGGGTATAAATATTCTTCAATGCCTAGGAGTTTTTATCCTTGGTTACATTGTTATAAAACTGGTTATAAAAGTTTTAAGAAAGATATTTTCAAAAACAAAGATGCCTTCTGTTACAGCAAAATTTTTGCTAACTATTATTAAATTTTCATTGTATTTACTATTGCTAATTGCAATATGCCAAATTATTGGAATACCTATTACAGGTTTTGTCGCCGTCATATCGGCTGCAGGCCTTGCACTTTCACTTGCTATGCAAGATAGTCTTTCAAATTTGGCAAATGGTGTTGTTATCATTAGTACCAGACCTTTTAACGAAGGTGACTACATCAAAATTGACGATGTGGAAGGAACTGTTAAAGAAATTAAAATGCTCCACACCATTATTGACACATCCGACAACAAAACAATAAGTATACCAAATAGTATTGTTGTTGGAAGTGAACTTATTAACTACAGCCATAACAAGACAAGGAAAGTTACTTTTAGTTTTTCTGTTGACTATGCTACTGATGTGGAAAAAGCAAAACAAATTATTAAAAATGTTATGACAAGTTGTAACAAAGTTTTACTTGACCCTGCTCCATTTTCAGCACTTGATAAACTTGATGAAAGTTGCATAACAATAGCGGCAAACTGCTGGTGTTATGGCGATGACTACTGGGATGTATATTACTATGTAATGGAAAATGTTTTCAACGAGTTTAAGCGTGAAAATGTTTCTATGCCATATAACCAACTTGAAGTTAGACTTAGAAATGACAAAGTCACCTTACCAGTAAACGAACAACCACTTCCACAGCGTGACGAAAGTTTGGCAGTAAAACCACTTGAAAAAGATGATGAAAGCGATGCTTTTGAAAAATTTGTAAAATCTTATAAGAAAAAGAAAAAGGATAAAAAAGCAAAGCGAAAAAAAGAAAAAAATAAGCAATCATAATATTGTCATATAAAATAATAACAAACCAAAAGTTTGACAATATTGACATGACAATATATAATTACCATGGAGAAATAAATGCAAGACTTAAAACAGATGTGGGACAATGTTCTTTCAAAACTTGAAAGTATGGTTAGTTTTGTTTCCTACGAACTTTGGATAGAAACTTTGGAGGTTTTGGACTACACTGACAAACTTATACTAGTTGCAACTTCACCAAGTGCAAAAAGGCAACTTATTAAAAATCACTCAAAAGAGCTAACTGAGGCTATTGAAAGCGTTTTTGGTGAAGATACAAAATATGAAGTACTTGACCCAGAAGAAAAAGAAGAATATCTAAAAAAAAATAAGCCACAAGAAAAAGTTATTGAACCTGACGACTCTAAACGCATGATGTTTAACCCAAAATACACATTCGATAATTTTATTGTAGGAAAAAGCAACCAGTTTTGCTATGCTGCCGCTCGTGCAGTAGCAGAAAACCCTGGGTATAAATTTAACCCATTATTTATTTATGGTGGAGTTGGACTTGGAAAAACCCACCTACTCCACGCAATAGGAAATTACTTAAAACAATCAAATCCAAAACTTAAAATTGAATATGTAACGTGCGACCAATTTACAAATGACTATATTGAATCACTTGGAACAAATAAAGAAAAAGGCTCAGTAAAAGGCACTGCACAGTTTAGAGAAAAGTATAGGAATCTAGATGTTTTAATGGTTGACGATATCCAATTCATTGCAGGCAGAACAAGCACTCAGGAAGAATTTTTCCACACGTTTAATGACCTTTATCAACAAAACAAGCAAATTATTATTTCATCAGACCGTCCACCAAAAGAAATTGAAACTCTTGCCGACAGGCTTGTAAGCAGACTCACCAGTGGACTCATTCAAGACATTCAAATGCCGGACTTTGAAACAAGAGTTGCAATCTTAAGAAAAAAAGCACAACTTGAGCGCTACTTTATAGATGATGATGTAATTGAATTTATTGCCGAAAAAGTTGACACCAATATTCGTGAAATGGAAGGGCTTTTAAGCAAAGTATATTTCTTTGCAACTCTACTTGGCAAAAAAAGTGCATCCATTGAAGAAGCAAAAGAAGCATTTAAAGAACAAATTGATGTAAAAAAAGAAAAACTAACACCTGAAGTTATTATTCAAACAGTTTGCGATTATTACTCAATAGGCTACAATGAAATTACTGGAAAGAAAAAGTCAAAAGAAATAGTTGAGCCAAGAATGATGGCAATTTACCTTATTAGTGATATGTTAGATATTCCTCTTGTCACCATTGGAAAAATATTCGGCGGACGCGATCATACAACAATAATTCATTCACGCGATAAAATATCTGAACTTATGAAAAAAGATCATAAAACGAGAACAATTGTAAACGACTTAAAGTCACAAATAAGTGAAAAATGTTGAAATGTGCACAAAAAAAATTTTTTATCAACAAGTTATTCACATTTTAAAATCACAACATATGGAAATTTTGTGAAAGTATAAATTGTTTAAACACAATTTGTTGTGTGACAAAAATTTAGTAAACATATCCACAATGACTATAAATAATACAACAATTTAAAAATAAAAAATAAAATTAAAAGGAAAAAAGAAAAATGCAAATTTTATGTGAAGGATTGGACCTTGCTGATGCAGTGCTTAAAGTTAGTAAAGCAATTGCTGTAAAAACAACTAATCCAGTACTTGAAGGTATTAAACTTGTAGCAGAGGATGATACACTTACACTCTTTTCAACAGACCTTGAACTTTCTATTGAAAAGAAGATAAAAGCCGAAGTCAAAGAAGAAGGTTCTTGTGTTGTTCCTGGAAAGTTTTTCTCAGAGTATGTAAAAAAACTAACAAATGATAAAATCGAACTTATACTAGAAGAAAATAATGGATTAAAAATAAAGTATCTTGACAGTGAAGGATATATTCAGTGTTTTTTGGAAAGCGAATATCCAGACATAAACCTTATGGATTCAAAAGAATATTTTGCAATTACAAAGACAAATTTAAAAGAACTAATAAATAATGTTATATTTTCTGTAGCAATAGATGACTCTCGTCCAATACTTAGAGGTTGTCTACTTGAAATAGGTAGAGATGTTGTTAAAGCAGTAACAAGTGACGGTTACAGACTTAGCCTTTCAAGAAAAGTAATCACCTACTCCAATACCGAAACATCTTGTATAGTTCCAGATAAGAGTTTACGGGAAATTTCAAAAATTTTAGATGATTCTGATGACCAAATAAATGTTTATGTAAACAAAAATTTCTTGATGGTTGACCAAGGTGACACAAAAATCATAACAAGATTACTTGAAGGTGAATTTTTAAACTACAAACAAATAATAATGGCATCGGCAAAGGATACAGTGATTACTGTAAATAAAGCACAAATTGTTGATGCACTTGAAAGAGCATCATTGCTTTCAAAAATAGGTCAAAATAATTTAGTTAAGTTTGACATAAAAGAAGATGTTATGTTACTCACATCAAACTCAGAGATTGGAAATGTCAAAGAGAAGATAAGCATTGTACTTGAAGGAAAAGATTTACTCATTGCATTTAATGCTAGATACTTTTTGGAAGCATTTAGAACAATTGATGATGAGTTTGTAAAAATTAATTTCCAAGGTCCAACGAATCCTTGTACAATAACACCTGTGGACGGAGAAAAAGAAGAGTACTTGTATCTTATTTTACCTGTTCGAATGATAAATTGATTGACAAACTTAGTTTTGTAATTTATACTAGAATAGTTTTGCAAAAGACTATTCTTGTTTTTTATCGCTAACGTCTACTTGTGAAACAAAAAAGAATAGGAGGATTTTTTATTATGGCTATGAAGAGAACTTACCAACCAAAAAAGAG
>CALWOY010000051.1 GCA_944383255.1 uncultured Clostridia bacterium | reverse complement strand
AAGATAATTAACTTCTGTTTTATGGTGAGCAGAAGTCCTTTTTGAAATCTTCAATTTTTCATTTACTTCATCAAAAAGTTGTTCACTTATTATTGCAGGGAAAATATTTGTATAAACAGTATTGTCTGCATATACACAACCTTTGTAGTTTTCATTTCTTAATATTCTTGAAACAGAGTTTATTGTCCAATCTTTGCCGTATGCGTTTTTTATTCCTTTGTTATGTAAAATCTTTACAATGTCTTTAATACATTTGCCACTTATATATTCATCAAATATTAACTTAACAATGTTTGCTTGTTCTTCATTAACACCAACTTTTTTGTCAACAACATTGTATCCATAAGGAGTTCTACCACCTGTAAAGAGTCCTTTTATTCTGCTTTCTTTTAGTCCACGTTTAACCTTTTGAGATAGTTCAACAGAATAATACTCTGCAAGTCCAACGAGCACACTATCAAGCAAAATGCCTTCTGGTGCGTCCGAAATATTTTCTGTTGCCGAAATCAACTTAACACCATTTTTAAGTAGTATTGCACGATTGACAGAGCTGTCATATCTTGACCTTGAAAATCTATCTAACTTATATACTAAAACAAAATCAAAACCCTTATTCTTGCTATCATATAACATTTGTTGAAGTGCTGGTCGCTTATCATTTGTCCCTGTCATAGCCCTGTCAATATATTCATTAACAACAACCAAACCATTTCTTTCAGCATATTCCTTGCACACTCTAAGTTGTCCATCAATACTTTGTTCTGTTTGACTATCACTTGAATATCTTGCATATATAACAGCTTTGTTCATACTATTTCTCCTTTCATTTATTTTCCAAAATTTCAATAATTTTTTTTGCTAAATCTATATTATTTAAAATGACAATACACAATTTTTCTCTAACTCTTGTAATCCCTTGATATAAAAGTTTTTCAAATAAATAATCTGGACAAGGATGTTCTAATGCGGTTAGTTCATCGTTTCTATAATAAAATTCCGAGTCTAAAAACATAATAACATTGTCATATTCTTGACCAATAACCTCATGCGTATTTGCATTACCTTTAAAATTATCAATTAAATGCCTTTTGAATCGAGATTCTGTAAACGAAATAAATTCATATCCTATTGACTGATAATATCTTAATATATCTTTTGCTTCTTGTATTGATGAAACATTAATTATTTCAATGTTTTTATACTGTATATTTGGATTGCGTTTAGATAAATCAAATAAATTTTTAATAAAAGAAGCCATTTCTTTATTTGTTCGTATTTTATTAGTTAAAGAATATTTAACAATATCTTTTACAAGATCTAGGTTTCCATCTATATTAGCTCTTTTTTCGCTTTTTTGCATAACTTGTTTAGGATCGATGCTAAATAATAATTTAACACTATTTGCATTAGTCTCACTCAATATTAAGTCAAGTTGTGATTTATACATTCTATGACTTTCATCAATTAAAATATATTTAAAAATAGAAATATCTGTATGTTTTAAATCCTTAATGCTTATTACTGATAAATTATTAATTCTTCTATTGATTTCAATATGACCTTGACACAATTTCCCACAGTGGATAATACACACATTTCCTTCGTTAGTTAATTCTTTTGCAATATCATAAATTAATAGAGTTTTACCAGTACCTGGATTTCCAGTCAACTTCACAACATTACTATGTTCAACATCTTTTAAAAACAAATTACAAATCTCTAACTTGATTTCTTGTTGTCTATCTGTTAAAAAATATTCTCCAGCGATAAATTTATCAGGAGTATTTAATGGAGAAATTAAAAACATAGACGGTTTAAATAAATCTTCTATATTTCTATAATCTATTTCAAAAGATGAAAATGATTCTAATATTCCTATAAACTCATCAACTGATATTTCTTCCAATAGAGAATCCTTTAAAACATAAAATATTTTTTCATCTGCGATATAAACAATACTTATGATATTTTGTGTTAGATGTCCGCAATAATATCTATTTCTTGCCAACTGATTAATTATTTGTTTATCATCAATTCTACTTCCTTTAAGTTCAATATTTAAAACGCCACGTTTAGTGATTTTTAAGATGTCAAATTCTTTGCTTATTTGAGCGATTGAAAAGCAAAAATAAAAATCACTAAACAATGAGACATCTCCACACTGACTCATAACAAAATCACAAAAATTTTTCAAACTATTTTTATCTTGTTCTTTTATGGTTACTTCACAATTTCTTGCATAAACAGAATTAAAGTATCTATTAAAACTTTCTATATCTAAAATACAATTTTTAGATAATGCCAATAAATTAACTCTTTCCATATAACTCCTAAAAAATCTTATTTAATCTTTCTACTGATAAATTAAAATACGTTTTATCTAATTCTATACCAATAAACTTTCTATTTAAATTTAAGCAAGCAACTCCGGTTGTTCCGCTTCCCATAAATGGATCAATTACAACATCATCTTTATTTGTGTGAATTTTTATAATATCTTGCATTAGTTGTAAACTTTTTTGTGTAGGGTGATTTGTTCTTTCATTTCCAGATACTGTGCTCGTTTCAAACAAGCTACGCATATATGGTTTGTTTTTATCTTTATTAAATATCCACTTTGCACCCTTTTTTACTCCCCATATTGCAAATTCCATA
>CALWOY010000050.1 GCA_944383255.1 uncultured Clostridia bacterium | reverse complement strand
AAATAGAAGAACTTGTAGATAAAATAAATAACCTTGTAAAAAAGTTTTATGGAATTGATGTGAAAGCAGTAAAATGTTCTGCAAACCAAATAAAACGCGAAGATTATTATAAATTAAGTCTAAAAGGGAATGTTGCTTTTAGGCTATTATTTGACACTGGGTGTATAAAGAGAGAAGAAGCAAACGTTGTACGCAATTTTGATGTTGATGAATATTTAATAAAAGAGCCAAAAGATTTAAAAGCGTTTGTTTCTGGTGCTTTTGTCGGATGTGGAACATCTAGTATAAAAATTGATAACTCGGCACGCCTAACAACAGGATATCATTTGGAGTTTGCTTCAAAAAATTATGCTTTTTTAAGTGGGCTTGGGCATATACTAGCACAGTTTGATGTTTCGGCAAAATTGGTTAAAAGAAAAAACTTAAATGTCCTATATATTAAAGATGCAGAGCAGGTTAGTAATACTCTTGCACTTATGGGAGCAAATGACGCTGTGCTTAACCTTCAAAATGAAATGGCAACGAGAGAACTTAGAAATAAAGTCAATAGGCAAACAAATTGTCTAAGTGCGAATATTGAAAAAACGGTGAGTGCAAGCATTAAGCAAAATGATGCCATAGAACTTATTGTCCAAGAAATAGGGCTTGAAAGTTTGCCGACTGACCTTCAAAATGTCGCTCTTCTTAGAATGGCAAATCCAGAAGAAAGTCTAGAAGAACTTGTTAAACTTGCCACATTTGATATTACTAAGAGTTCATTAAATTATAGACTCAACAAACTTATTAAAATTGCAAATAGGATAAAGGAAAGTTAATATGGAACAATTTGTACATTTACACAATCATACAGAGTTCAGTTTGCTTGACGGTGCGGCAAAGATAACCCAGCTTGTAAAAGAAACTAAAAATCGTGGTTGGAAAGCAGTTGCAATTACAGACCACGGAAATATGTATGGAGCACTTCAGTTTTATACAGCGTGCCTAGAAAACGGAATAAAACCAATAATTGGTTGTGAATTTTATGTAGCCGACGATTATAAAAATAAGCATGGTAAACAAAACTTTGACCACTTAATATTACTTGCCAAAAACAATACTGGATACAAAAATTTACTTAAATTAAATTCCATTGCTTTTTTGGAAGGATTTTATTATAAGCCAAGAATTGACTATAACCTACTTGAAAAATATAGCGACGGACTTATTTGCCTTAGTGCATGCCTTGCTGGAAGAATACCAAAACTAATTTTAGAACATAGATTGGAAGATGCTGAAAAATTTGCAATTAAACTTAACAATATGTTTGGTGGCGAAGATTTTTATCTTGAAATTCAAAATCATGGCATACCAGAAGAAGACGAAGTAAGGCGAGAAATTATTAAACTAAGTCAAAAATTAAATATAAAACTTGTTGCCACCAACGACTGCCACTATATTGAAAAAGAAGATGCAGAAATGCAAGACGTACTTATGTGCGTGCAAATGGGGAAAACTCTTGATGACCCTGATAGATTCAAGTTTTCAACACAAGAATTTTATTACAAGACATATGACGAGATGAAAGCATTGTTTGAAGGTCACGAAGAAGCACTTTTAAATACCCTTGAAATAGCAGATAAATGCGATGTGGTCATCCGCCGAAAAGTGCATACCGAAATGGGCCTTGAAGAAAGATATTGTTTGCCAGCAAACGAAAACTATATTCCAAAGTATGTTCCAGAAAATGGCATGAGTACTTTCGAATATATGAAATTTTTGACTTATAGAAATCTTGACATTAAATACCCAAATGCTTCAAAAGAAGTACTTGATAGAATTGAATATGAACTAAATACAATTCACGAACAAGGCTTTGTTGAATACTTTTTGGTTGTTTGGGACTATATCAACTGGGCAAAAAACAATGGCATATCTGTTGGTCCTGGACGTGGTAGTGGTGCAGGTAGTGTTGTGGCATACCTTATGGGAATAACCGATGTTGAACCAATTAAGTACTCTTTGTTCTTTGAAAGGTTTATAAACAAAGAAAGGGTTTCTATGCCGGACTTTGATGTTGACTTTGACAGTGAAAGACGCGGTGAAGTCATTGAGTATGTTAAAAGGAAATATAATCCTGAAAATGTGTCAAATATCATAACATTTGGAAAAATGCAGGCAAAAAATGCAATAAAAGATGTCGGCCGTGTGCTTAGAATTCCATATAGTGATACCGATAGAATAACTAAACTTATTCCAAACAGGTTGCCAGAGGGAATAAAAAAACCACCAGTGCTTGCATATTACTTTGGGAAAACGGGCAAAAAAGAAAATGATAAATACATTATGCAAGAACTCAAAGACATCTATGATAGCGACACAGACTTAAGACGAGTTGTTGACATCGCTATAAAACTTGAAGGGTTCCCACGCAACACATCTATGCACGCCTGTGGTGTACTGATTGCTCCAGAGCCGGTTGATGAGTTTGTTCCAGAAGCAAGAAATGGTGAAGATGTCACAACTCAATATGACATGATAGAGCTTGAATCTCTTGGGCTTCTTAAAATGGACTTTTTGGGGCTTGTGAACTTAGTGGATATTGACCTTGCCAAAAAATATATTAAAGAACTTCACGGAGTGGAAATAGATTTCCATAAAATAGGCTATGAAGATAAAAAAGTCTATGAACTAATTAGCACTGGAAATACAATGGGCATATTCCAACTTGAAAGTGCGGGCTTCCAAAACTTTATGCGTGAACTTCAGCCTGACGGACTTGAAGACATTATCGCGGGAGTGTCACTTTATAGACCTGGGCCTATGGACTCAATTCCAACATATGTGCGAAACAAGTTTCATCCAGAAGAGGTTAAGTATCCGCACGAGTGTATAAAGGATGTATTAAAAGTTACTTATGGCGTCATTGTATACCAAGAGCAAGTTATGCAAATATTTCAAATTATGGGTGGTTACAGCCTAGGTCAAGCTGATAATGTGCGTCGTATTATGGGTAAAAAGAAAGTGGACAAAATGGCGTATGAAAAAGACAAGTTTATAAATGGTTGGGAAGATCCTAAGGGCTTACACTCCATTCCTGGTGCGGTTAAACTGGGTGTTCCAAGAGAAACTGCGGAAAAAGTTTTCCATGATATGGAAAGTTTTGCTCAGTACGCCTTTAATAAATCTCACGCAACTGCATATGCAATGATAACTTATCAAACGGCATACCTTAAATGCTATTATGAAGTTGAATTTTTGACAGCAATCATAAACAACCGTATAACAAAAGCAGATGAAATAAAAACATATGTCACCTATGCAAGAAGTGAAAATATTGAAGTTTTGCCACCAAATATCAACAAAAGTCAAACATATTTCTCTGTGGAAAATGGTAATATAAGATATGGGCTTAGTGGACTTAAAGGTGTTGGAGTAAGTGCAATAAGCACAATACTTAAAGAGAGAGAAAATGGAGATTTTAAAGATCTTTATGACTTCATTTCAAGGATAATGCATATTCAGCCATCACTAATAAATAAAAAAAGTATGGAGAGTTTGATATTTAGCGGTGCACTTGACTGTTTTGGACTTTATAGGTCGCAACTTAATGCCCTGTATGACACTATAATAGAGAAAGTTGAAAAAGACATTGAAAGACAAAAGACGGGGCAGTTCTCACTTTTTGAAAACTTTGAGCCAAGTCTTGGCAAAGTAGATGAAGTGCCAGTACCAAAAATTAAAGAGTTTACACCTGAAGCCAAATTAAAATTTGAAAAATCAATACTTGGTGTATATATGTCCGGACATCCACTTGAAAAATTTGCGGATAGATGGAAAGATTATAATTTCAATGCGTCAATGATAACCGAAAATGACGACCAAGGCGGTTATGACGAAGATGAAGATAGTGAAGAAACAGGTCAAGTATACACAAAAAGCGCCATTGAAGACGGAACAAAAGTCAAGTGTGGCGGAATAATCACCGAAGTCAAGCGTATAATTACAAAAGTAGGTAACAAACCTATGGCAGTTGTACATGTTGAAGATATATATGGAACTTTTGTTGTCATGGTTGTACCAAAATATTACGATCAATATAAAGATTTATTAAAAGAAGATGATATAATAGAAATATATGGCAGATTTAGTGAAAGACCAGGTAAAGATGCCGTTATAATGGCAGAAAAAATCTCCGAGTTAAAACAAGAAGAAAATACCGTAACCGACGTTGCAACTGTATATTTAAAATACAATTTAAGTGATAGTAAAATTTATGATAAGATAAACTTAATTTTGTCATTATATCCAGGTGAAAGTACTGTTATGGTTAGGTCGACGGCGGATAACAAGGCATACAAACAAAATAAAAAAGTAAACGCAAGTAACTATTTGTATAATGAACTTGTTGGTGTGCTTGGAGAAGAAAACGTTATAATAAAATAGGAGTTTTATATGAACATTGGAGTACTTGCCAGTGGTGGCGATGGTGCTGGAATGAATATGTTTTTGTACACACTTGTAAAAAGTTTAAAAAAACATAACATAACACTGTTTAAATTTGGCTACAAAGGACTTATTGAAGATTTGGTTTGTGACTTTGATTTGCCCTATTTAAAATCTAAATGTTTAGACGGCGGAGTGTGTATAAAAACATCAAGATGTCCAGAATTTACTACAAAACAAGGGCAAATTAAGGCACTTGAAACACTAAAAAAACATAATATTGATGTACTTGTTGTCATGGGTGGCAATGGTTCGCTTAAAGGTGCAAAAAGTATTGCGGGCAAGGGAGTAAAGATAATTTTTGTACCTTGCTCCATAGACAACGATGTAAGCCCTAGCAAATATGCTATTGGTTTCGATACGGCTTGTGATGCATGCGTAAAATACATAAAAAATGTACAAGATACAATGCTTTCTTTTGATAGGCTTTGCATTTATGAAGTTATGGGTCGCGACTATGACGCAATAGCACAAAAAGTGGGGGAAAAAGTTGACGCCGATTACATATACACAGACAAAAGTAATGTAAATGATTGTGTTAAATATTTACAAAACACACAAAAAAGTGCACCAATAGTTATTTTGCAAGAAAATTTGGTCAATATAGAAGATTTGGCAAATGATATTTCTCAAAAATTAAATAGAGAAGTTAAATTTTGCGTTATAGGATATTTCCAACGTGGTGGAAATCCTACGGTAAATGAATGCAAATTTGCAAAACAGTTTGCCGATGTTTGCGTAAAACAGATCAAAGATGGATTGAACAATAATTTAATGTTTATAAAGTATGATTGTGGCAGTGTGTCGGCTTTGGCGATAAATTAAATTTAAAAAATATAAAAAAAATATTGACAAATATAATTAAATAATGATAATATTACAAGGCGTTTGGGGGTTTAGCTCAGCTGGCTAGAGCGCCTGCCTTGCAAGCAGGAGGTCATCGGTTCGATTCCGATAATCTCCACCACAATAAAAACCACACCTAAAAAGGCGTGGATTTTTTGTTTAATAACACAATATATTGTACTATCTGGTTTGTGTTGGTGCAATCTGGGTACAACTTGGGTGAAATTTTTTTAAAAATCTAAGTTGTTTATATCAAAAATATCATCGTTAAAGAACTCAATCA
This sequence comes from uncultured Clostridia bacterium, assembly GCA_944383255.1. GTDB lineage: Bacteria > Bacillota > Clostridia > Christensenellales > UBA1242 > UBA5893. The sequence goes on along the minus strand of CALWOY010000050.1, from coordinate 2,779 downwards.
GAGTGATACCAAGTGCATCACAAACTTTCACTATGCTTGAAAATTTTACATCTTTATTTACTTCATTTCTTATTTTACTCCACCGTGACACTTTTTGCAAGGTTTCTAGGCTTGTCGGGACTAAAACCTAGTTTTACGCAGGTTTTATAAGAAAGTACTTGGAAAGGTATAACACTTAAAAGACTTGAAAGTGCTTGTTCTGTTTCGTCAAATTTATATAAGTAGTCAATATCTTCACACGATTTTACATCTAGGTTTGTAACAAGTACTATTTTTCCGCCACGCGATTTAATTTCGCTTGCACTTGAAAGGTTTTTAGCAACAAGGTCGGGGTCTGTGGCAATTACAAACACCAAACTTTTTTGGTCGACAAGGCTCAGTGTTCCGTGTTTTAATTCTCCAGATGGTATACTTACACAGTTGATGTATGTTATTTCTTTAAGTTTAAGTCCCGCTTCAAGTGCAGTGACATAGTCTTCTGCACGACCGATAAAGAAAATTTTGTCGTTTTTTAACACCAAATCACTAATTTCGTCGATTTTATCAATGCTTTTAAAATAATTGACTTTTTTTAGTTTAGAAAAATCTACATTTTTAGGTTTTCCGTCAAGCCAACGAAAATGTTGAGAAAGAAGTTTCAGCACTGTAAGCATTGCATTATATGCTTTTGTTGACATAACGGCGACTTCCATACCTGCACAAAGTGGTAAAACAATATCTGCCTGCCTAGCAATTGATGAATAAGGAACATTTACAATTGCAATAGTTTTTGCACCCATATTTTTTGCTAGTTCCAAAGATAACAGCGTATCTGCGGTTTCTCCACTTTGACTTAAAAATATGCACAATGTTTCTTTGTCAATCAGTGGATTTGAATACCTAAACTCGCTTGCAATTTCTGCTTGTGCTTCAATTTGTGCGTCTTTTTGTATGTATTTTGCTCCCATAAGACAAGCATGGTAGGCAGTGCCACATCCAATTAGTTTTATTTTTTTTATGCTTTTCATAAATTCTTTGTTAATATTTTTAAAATGGTCAACAGTATTATAATTTAACAATATTTCTTCAACTACTTTTGGTATTTCACTTATTTCTTTTTCTGCATAATAGTTATATTTTCCAAGTTCTGCAGACTTTTCAAAACTGCCAATTTCGCAAGGTCGTATATTTATTTTATTTAAATTTGAATCATAAACTAAAATATCTTTTAAATCTACTTTTGCCAAGCAGTCATCTGGCAGGGCGTAGTAACTATCAAAATCTTCACCAAATGTAACAGGGTCACTGCTCACCATACAACTGGTTTTGTTTTGAGCAATGTAAAGCGGACTATGTCTTCGAGCAACATAAATTGCTTGTTCGCCTTTGTGGAGCAAACAAATTGCGTAACTTCCCCTTAGCATACAAGTCACTTGTTTTAACTTTTCAATGTTGTCAGCATTATCATAAGTGGACATAAGGTTAGGTATAATTTCTGTGTCAGTTTCGCTTGAAAGTGTAATACCGTGAGATTTTAAATATGATTTAAGTTCCAAATAATTTTCTATAATACCATTGTGCACAACCGCCCAAGATTTGTCCTGGCTTAAATGTGGATGAGTGTTTTTTAAATTTACTTTACCATGCGTTGCCCACCTTGTGTGTGCAATACCAATGGTGCAATTGTCGTCAAATTTTAGTTTTTGTTCTAAATTTTGTATTTCTCCAACACTCTTTTTTACAAAGAATTTAGTGTTTTTAAGTAGGCATATTCCACTTGAATCATAGCCTCTGTATTCTAGTTTTTTTAGGTTATGTATAATTTTTTTTGAAATGCCAGGCTCTGTTGATAGGTAACCAATAATTCCACACATATAAACTCCTTAAACTTTAGTATTGTATGAAAAATTAGAAAAAGCGGTCACTTTCACCTTGAAAAAAGAATATATATGTGATATATTAAATCATAAGGAGAAAATTATGGATGCAGCATATATAGAAGGGGTTATATCACAATTTATAAATCAAATGATAGATATTTCAATATTTGATAAAAATAGTCATCAACTCGGCTACAAAATAGGTGAGTTTGAGGATATTTTGATGGATTATATTGCAAGCGAAGTTTTAAGTAGGGGTTATTTCGCATATGGTTCGGATGCAGTTTATGAAGATAGTGATATACTAGAAAAAGAATGGGCAGTTACACTTAATCAAATAGCAATAGATGTTTTTGGCAAAAGTATAGATGAAATTTTGATTGAAGGCACAAGAATATCTATATCGGCAAATAAGAAAAATGCCGTTATCTATGTAAACGATGGAACATTTCCTTTTTCACAATATGATAAAAAGTTTGAAATTAAAAATACAAATAAAGATTTTGATTTGTCAATGTAAAAAAAGAAACATAAAAATATCTACCTGTTAATAATTTACTAGGGTAGATATTTTTTTACATTTTTATGCACTTCTAAGTCTTGACAAACTGTGTTAGTTTTGCCACACAATAACAAGTTACTTCGTAGCAAAAAAAATGGTACATCTAATTTTATATTAGGTGTACCAATTTTTTACTAAATTGTATATATATTTTGTCTAACTATCTAAAGAATATCACTTTTTGAAGTATTTTCAAAATAAATTTAATAATTTTTCTTAAAAAAAGGACTACTAATATAAAATTAGATGGTCCACAGAAATGTAGAAAGGAGAAAAAGTATGAACAGGAAAACCAAGTTATTCTTTAGTTTAGTATCGTTATGTTTTAGTGTAGCGATACTATGTTTTGGAGTATACA
>CALWOY010000049.1 GCA_944383255.1 uncultured Clostridia bacterium | reverse complement strand
GTGATATAATTTTCAGGTATACCATAGTAAGATTGCCAAGCAATACGTTTAGATGTGTAGTTAGATTCATTTACACTTACCGCGAACGTTGAAACTGTGCTACCACTATCAAAAGATGTGAGTGTACCTTCATTTGTATAATGAGAGAATCTAGTAAGTATGTTTGTGCTTTCTGGAATTATTGTAATAGCAATAGTTCTTGAAAAGAAGACAGTTGCACTATCGCTTTGTGAATTGGAAAGAGTGTAAATATGTGTTGTATATCCATTTGTTGTTACAGTTCCGTCAGATGTACTCTCAATATCTTGTTCAGTGTTATATATAATTTCATAATCACTGGTGTTCAAAATATAATGTATTGTAATTGTTTGCTGTATATTGTTTGCGTCAGTATATATAAAAGAGTTCCCTGTAGGTGATGCTACATAATTTTGTCCATCACGATGATAAATTATTTGGTAGAAATCTTCATCGTTATCTGAAATAGTGAAATCAAGATATGTGTCGTACTGCTCATCTGTGAATATTTCTAAATATTTGATAACTATCGTGTAAGTTTGAGGTTCACTTACTGCAAAGCCTGATTCGATAGGAATGGTTGTTCCATCTTCATACATTAGGTAAACCATAACAGGTATTCTACCTGTAGTATCGCGATATGTTATTCTTATTTCGTTACCATACATTGTGTCGTGATTAAATAAACCGTTTTGAGAGTTATTCGCACTATCAAGTAGAACAATTTGTGGTAATGTGTTATATATGACGAGATTAAGTGTTCTGTATGCTTGCCCGGTTGCGATTTCTGTAATTGCTTCATAGATGTTTAAAGTAAAACATATCTCTCCGCCAACAATGCCTTCCACCATATCTTGATTTGGGGCATTAAACACTATTGTATGTATAATTCCGCTTGTAGAAATAATTACGCGTCCATAGCCATCTGTTTGAAATCTTTCACGTTCAGATTGCAGACTTAAGTTATATGATTGCACATTATTACTTGTTGTAACTGTTACTATAACTATATCCTTTTCAACATTATATTTAAAGCGCATCTCTTTGGTTGAATAGAAATAATTTTGGCCATTTTCATAGTTTTCTACTATGCCTACTTCACTTGTTAGTTCATCTTCAATCACTTCAGAACCATAAATATTACTAATTGGATAAGAATCTCCGAAATTGTCTATAACATTGTATCTATAGTATCTGTTTGCGATAGGGGAGGAAATAATAATTTTTAAATATGTGCTCCCTAGATAATTTACATATGTTGAAGTAACCAAATCATTAATGTCAAGTGATGAGTTAACTTTGGAAAAGTATTCATAGTCTGGACCTTTGGAATAAACTAGACTTGGAACCAGGTTTCCATTGTTATTTCTTATGTATTGAACAATTTCAACACTTATAGCATAAATTGTTGCATCTTGTGCTAACGAAGATGATGGGATTCTTATCATTATGCCCTCTTCGTTTGCATATGTACCTGTTGCGCTGGTATGAATAACTGATAATGATGTATTTAGTACCGAGCAGGAAAGTGTAATAGTTGTATAATATGGAACAAGTGCAATGATTATATTTTGTTTTTGAGTGTTTGGACTAAGATTTGCAAATGTAGACAATGCAATTTCACTAGCAGATGGGTTTTGAGCATCATAAGTAGTTAAGTTATAATAATTTCCATTTGAATAAGGAGTTTTTAAATATGTAACACCGCCAATTGTTATTTGGTTAAATGGGAAATCAAACAAATTGACATATGTTAAATTTAGTGAACTTTTTGCATATATGTTAATTGTTTGATTTAAGCCTGAATAGGTAAGTGATTCTTGTAATGTATTATTTTTATATACTATAGGTGTTGTACCAGTTTGTTCAAGTGCGGAAAGATTTGTTAGATAAATTGTGTAAACAGTTATGTTGCCGGCAATGTCTATTTCAACAATTTCTATATATGAGCTGATATGAGAACTAAGGTTCGCAATTATTTCAGAAAGCGATTGAGTGTTGAGTGTATCAAAATTATTGGTTGAGTTTTCAATCGCTGTTACAGATGTTTCTTGTTCATATATTTCATTATATTTTGTGTTTATGGTTACACCGCTATTGTTGGTTGTTTCAAAAAATCTATAAAGTAATGTATATGCTTCTCCATTAGAGTAAGAAGTTAAGTCAATTATACTTTCAATTTGCGATATATCAACTGGAAACGAGAAATATCTATATAATCCAGTGCTTTGGGAGATATTATATTTTTCTTGCACATTTCTAACAGCATCGGCTGAGACATTATTTAGTGTAATCAGTTTATTGATGTTTGATGTTGGGGCAACGGTATCAATTTTAAGTGAATGTGATGTGCTAAATTGTCCATCATTATAATCTGATGCTCTACCTTCATAATGCATTGTGAAGGTGATTGTACTATTATGTTGGTATGCCCCATTGATTAATGACAAATCTAAGTCTACATAATTATTTAATCCACTGGTAAAAATGTCTTCTTCATTAATACTATATGTTATACCATTAATGCGATAAGTGATATCGGATTTATCGATTTTTGCCATAAAGTCGCTTTCAGGATCACTCCAAGTAAGTCTTATAGTTTCATCATTTGTGTAGTACATGCCAGTATCAGAGTTATATTCAGCATTTGTATTTGGATCAACAATATTAAACGATGGAGCACTTTCTGTTATCTCAAATACAAAACTAAGTTCGTTTATATCACCATAACCAGCATAGCCTTGTCTAATTGTGACTTGATAAAAACCAACTTCTGTAAATGCTCTACCAGATTGACTATCATTAAATATTAAATATCCATCTGATGATATTCCATTGCTTCGGAATATTGTTGTTGATTGTTCAAGTGTAGCACGCTCATAACTATATTTTATTTCAGCACTAAGAGCATAAGAAGAAATTATACTTTCTTCGGATTGTGTCCAACTGTTTATACTATCTTCGGTTTCAAATATTGCACCATCACTAAGTGAATATCCATATTTGACCGCTGGAATATATACAAAAACTGGTAATTTATTAGTTGTTAGTATTACATTTTCTCCAGTTGGATCATTATATGCGAGATAGATATCTTTAAAGAACATCTTATCATCGCCCTCAAGAACTTGAATCTTTATTGATTCACCGACATAACTAAATGTATTGCCTAGTTCATCTACAACTGATGGGGTGGTAATAATACCATTTCTATCCACAACGAATGTAAATGTTCTTATCATATAATCATATGTTGAGTTTACTCTATTTAATGTATCGGAAAGGTTGGCATAAGTTCTTGTAATTGTATATTTACCAGCACGTGTTTGATAGTATCCTCCAGATGTTACACTTGATATATATTCAAGGTTGACTTGCCATGAGAATGTACCATCATCATTTTCTGTGCAAACATTATTTAGAGAATCAATTGTTGAGTATATTGTAACTGGATCTTGTGGTTCGCCAAAAGTATATGTATATATCCCACTGTTTTGAATATTTGTTGCAGTGAAAGGTGTATAAGTGTAAGTTATTTCTTGTACTTCAATACTACCTTCTTCGGGAGTTGGATTGAATGTTAGGGTGAGAATTTCATTGCTGTCAGAAAGAGTATTAATGTTGGTTGGTTTATAATATTTATCTTTTTGTGTATATCCTGTGTTTTCATCTAGATGTGGCAATGGTGAATAACTATCTTGCAAAAGAGCAGATTGTTGATTATTTTTTGTATATACAAGCAAAGTTCTTGAGGCATCTGAAGATACTCTAACAATGTGTATGCCTGAGTAGTTGTCAAGATAATTCTGTACAGAGATTTCGTCAAGTCCAGTTGTAACCATTGTATTAGATTCATCTCGTGTGTAGAAAATGTAATCATTTTCAAGTGCTATCTCATTGCCGTTTTCATCTTCAGCAAGAAAATTTATGGTATAAGAGTTATTCACAATTTGGTCAGAAGGTATGAAGAATGGTGTAGAGAAATCACTTCTATCTAAAAGTATATTTTGGTCAATCTCAATTTTGGCAAAATATGTATTTTCCGTATTTATTGTTAGCAAATCAAAATAATTTTGGTAAATATCAGTATTATTTAGCATATATGCAAGCCAGCTATCTCCATCGAAAGTGTTACCACTATAGCTTAAGCCGTTGAATTTTATAACTTTATATTGCCCCCAATATATCGTTACATCACTTGATACAATATTGAGGTCAGTTGGCTCAACAAATTCACCGTCAATTTCTTGTAATATTTTATTTTGTGTATTGTCTATTATAAATGCAAAGTATTGTTCGTTACCAGCACTATCAGTTATGTAAAATATATACATACCTGCCTGACTTAAAATACTTGTTGACGGTATATAGTTGAAGTCTTGAGTATTTTGGTAATTGACGGCGGTTAATTCGGTGCCGTTATAATCAAAATAATAATTGACAGGAACAGAATCATAAGATTGATACTGCCTAAGGATTTGTGATGTGTAAGATGCATTTGCATCGACAACAAGAGGAATAAATTTATATTTTGCTGTAATTTCACTACCGCTTTGTTTTTCATTCCATGATATTGCAACTGGTTGATTGGTTAAAAAGTCTATCTCTGTACCACGATAATAATAGTTTGAGCTGAGACTATTCATTGTATAAATTTGTATGTTTTCTATTGGGGTATTATCTATTGTGAAGGTTGTCGAATAGCTACGCGTTAAGTTTCTTCCGTAATACATTGTTGCAATATAGTTTCCATTTTCGCTAACCGTCATTGTTGTATTATCAGAAACAATGCCCACAACTTCGTAAGCACCTGTGTAATTAGCTTGAAATGAAATTTCAAGTCTTGTAGATGCATCAAATACAGATGATGTTGCATCTTTATAGATTTTTACAGATGTATTGGTGTATGCACCATCAAAGATTCGACTATCACTTGCATCAGTAATCGTCATTTGTGTAGCATCTCGTGTGATTTCAAATAAGAACCATTGTGTGAAAAGTTGTTCACTTGTGCTATCACTAATGTCAGATGCAAAGTTTGTATCATAATTTAATCCACTTATAAGTGAGTTATTTTTGTATACAACTTTAACAAGGTAAATTCCTGCATTGGTGAGTGGACTATTATCATATATTGTTTTAGTTGTGTCACTTATGACATAAGTACCATTTATCTCATTTAACGACCAGTATCCACTTTGTGTTGCTTCTATGGTACTGTTGTCGTTATTGAATATTTCAACATTATATTCAAACTGAACTGGTTGTTGATTTGTACTTTGTATTTGAATTGTATTATTGTTTATTGCATTGATAATATTTTGCCTTGCTTGTTCTTCAGATACAGACCCAGAACCCGTTAATGATTGCATAAAGTTGTTGCCACTAAGGTATGTAACATCTGTCGGATTACTAATGTGACCATTATTAATCTTTTTAAATTCTACTGTTTGTGTGGTGGTTACATCACTATAAAATAGTTGATATCCAAAAACTTCAATACAGTCAACTCTACGTGTTGTGTTTGTAGTTGAAGGAAGCAATGTTTCAACATTGCCATTATAAATATAAATAAATGTATAATTTATTGTGTAAAGCCCAAGGTCATTAAAGTAAAGTGTAACAAGGTTACTATCAGTATGTTCAACGATAATTACAAGTTCAGTTCCTGATGTGGATAATGCTTGTCCGTCATATGTGATTGTTTCTTGGGTGTCAAGTTGCCTAAATCTTTTGTTGATGCTTATTTGAAATTTTGTTTTGTCATATGTTATACTTGGTAAAAGGTTGGTATTTTGGTCAGATGACATATACTGGTACTGGTATTGATATGCTCTGTCATAAGTTGCACCACTTGAAACATTATATGCATTTGAAACAATTGTGCTGACAGCAGTACCACTATAATAATCACTGAGTGGTAAGACATAATATGTAAAAGTTATACGTTGAGTTATTTGATTACCATTTTGGTTTAAGATATAGTCTATAGTAAGTTCATATTTTCCATAAGACGATGATGTGCTTGTTACAGTTGAAATTAATCTAAAACTATTACCAATACCATAGTCAACATAAATACCCATTTCTTCGAGTTCAATTGTAGTGTAGTTTATATTATTTAGAACAATTGATGGCTGAACAGTTGTTATTATATTATCTGGTGCTGATAGTTCGGCTACTACAGCATGACCAATAGATACATATGCGACTTCACCATTATTTAGTGTGGTTACAGGTGTGCCTGTTTGTCCTTCAGTGTCATACTGAGAATACTGTATTACAGAAAAATATTGATTTTCCCCATCAGCCATGGCACTATGATTTGTATTCGTTGGAAAACAAAAAATAACTGCACCTAAAAGGCTAAGCATTAAAATGAATAATAAATACCAAATTTTATTTAATTGTTTTACCATAATGTTTTCTCCAAAAACAAAAATATATCACTTAAAATATATCACAAAGTCGACATTTTTGACAAATATATTGTGTATATTTATTAAATAATTATTTTTAAATAAATAAAACAGTAAATAATTATAAAAATATTTTTCTAAATTAGTATTTTTTTAAAAAAAATCTCTCATATTGAGAGATCTTAATTAAATTAAATCAAAAGTCAAAATCATCAAAAATGCTTGTCTTTTTAAATATTTTTGAATTTCTCTTTTTAATATCATAAAATATTGCACGCTCATCAAGATGCTTGCTTGGAGCATATTCTTCGGCAGCTTTACGTTGGTCAAGTGCTGGATTTTTAAAATACTGCGTCATTTGTGTTTTTATTGGTGGTTGCCCATAGATTTTTACTATATTAACATCATAAGGAAGTTGACCAAGTTCGTAAGGCTCAATAAGTGGCCTTGTGACAATTTGTGTTCCAATTGTTTTAGTGGTATCTTTGTCGCTTTTTTCTGACTGGTTTTGTGATACATTTTTGGTTTTTAATGTAACTTCACCACATATTTTTGAAAATTCTTCACGCGTTTTTTGGTCTTCTGTACCAATAAATATTTGAATGTTACAGTTTCCTTTTATTGTGTCTGCAACTTCCTTGGTATATTTATTGTCAAGCTGGCTATAAGACTGAATTACAAGTTCAAAGAAAATCCTTCTACTTCTTGCAACTGTAATTATTGTATCCATTTTTTCAATTTTTGGAAGGTTGGCAAACTCATCTAGAAGGAAATAAACTGGTCGTGGAAGTTGCAGGTTTGGTTTTTGAGAAGCTGTTTCAATAAGTGTTTTATATAATTGAGATATACACATTGTAGCAATTGCATGTCGGCTTTCTTTTTCATCTGGGACTTTTATAAATAATACTGTTGGCTGATCCGTAAAGTCTTCAAAACTTATATCTGTTCCACTGGTACAATAACATATACCCATATCTTGAAAAACTGCAATTTTTGGTTGCAATACACCAAGATAACTTCGTGTTGTATTTGGTGCGTTGTTTACAACAGTGCTTGTGAGGGCAGGGACTTTACTAAGCATATCTCTACCTGATGTATATTGTTGAAGTGTTTTCATCATGTTGTCACCGTCGGTATCGCGGTAGGTAGCAATTTTAACAAGATTATAAAAATTGAATTTATCTTTTGTCATACCAAGTTCTGGATATTGGCTATCTTCAAGCATTGCAAGCATAAGCCCATATAAAAAATCTTGAGCACCGCGTTCCCAGCCTTGGTCGGTTTTGCTTTCAATGGTAACAATTGTGCTGGCAATTTCTCTTAGTTCATTTTCTGCTTCATTTATAAGTGATTGTTTTTTAGCTTCGAGGTCTTGAGTTAATGCTTCTTTAGTTGGATATGCAATGCCATTAAAACCATACCATTCGTCACCATAATGATTAGAAATTACTTTAAACCCTTTGACATTTTTTGGGCTAGCACCTCTATAAACTCTTACTTCACTTTCAAGTTTGTGTGCACGTTGATACATATTGAATGAATGTTCCATTGGATTCCATCTAGTTGAAGAGTATGGATTTCTTAGGTCAATGGTTATAATTCTGTAACCCTCTTCACGAAGTTGGATGGAGTGGTTATTGTAAAGCTCGCCTTTGGGATCGGTTATAACCATACAAGGTTTTTCTGCAGTGTGAGCATACACTCTAATAGCAGGGTCAAGTATAAAAGTAGTTTTACCAGAACCTGTCGTACCTATTATCAGTGTGTGTATAGGATTGTACATATTAATATACATTTGACCATGTTTATATAAACTTCTTATCATTACACCACTTTTTTTGACTTTTGGTAATTGTCTAAAGGTGGTTGGCATAAAAACAGGATTTGTCAAAAGTTCTTGTTCTGTAACAAATCTTGCTTCATAGTGTTGGTTCATTTGTGTGCCACTTTGTGTTTTTCCAGTAAAACCTTCATCATCGTTTGTATATGTTTTATCTTTTGAAGAAATGTATAAAATAATTCCCAAGAGTCCAACACCGAAGATTATAAAAGTATATGTTCCACTTAGGGCTTGAGTGATTGTTTGACTTTCTCCGGTAACCATAGAAACAGTAACACCAATAATATATATAATTATAAGTGCAATAAATGAGTTTATAAATTTCTTTTTCATATAGTATTATGCCTCCATTTTTATTTGTATTTTAGCTTGTTTGGTGTCAATTAGTCAAATGAATAAAAATACTATCGATAAATTATTTTATATTTTTTTGATTTTTTTATTTATAAATAGAGATGTCGATAGTATGTTAAAATTTGATTTATAAAATCCTCATATGGTTTATAAAATCTCACGAAATAATAAAAAAAATAAAATATTTTTGAAAAATGTTTTGCAAATATGAAAATATGTGTTACTATGATAACGTTAATAGGTTTGCAAGATGCATATTTTTATATTTTTTGCAAATAAATATTTTAAATATTGGAGGAAAGTATGAACACATTATTAACAAAAATGACTACATATCTTATGAGTATGAGTGGTACAGGCATGTTAGCAAGTAGTGATTTTAATTTTTCAGAATCATGGGGCTGGGTTGGAACTATAGTTGATGCAATTAATGTTCTATTGTATCCTTTGCTTGTAATTGTCGGTGCTGCGGGAATGATTTATGCTGTTGTCATCGGTGTTCAAATGGCACGTGCTGATTCAACTGAAAAACGTGAAGAAGCAAAGAAAAGACTTATCAATGTCATTGTTGGTCTTGCGATTACAATTGGTCTTATCTTATTCTTTAAGTTATTCATTGAAGTTATCTTACCTAATTTCGTTGATGAAGTCCCAATCACTGATGAAACAACTGGCGGTGGTACTGCATTCATTAGATGGTAATTTGCAAAAAATATAATTTAAGTTCGGTTATTTTAGCCGAACTTTTTTATATAATTTATTTTTTTTTTAAAAACTATGTACAAAATTCAAGTTGTTTGTTATAATAAAAATAAAGTAACAAAAAATATTTATTGTAATCAATAAAATAAAGTGTCAAAGGAGGAAGCTGAAGTGTTGGATTTTTTAAGTGATCCTGGTAACTGGATACTAACTGCACTGACTCAACTTTTATATTTTTTGGAGTCGTGTTGTTATACACTGCTTGATTTGGCGCAACTGATGTTCCGTTTAGTAGCCGGTCTTGATACATACTCCTTGGCAGGAAGTGAGATTGAAGGAGAAGCCATAGGAGGTATTCAACTTGGAGGCTCTGGTGATATCTTTTATCAAATAATTAGGCGAACCTTTATTGTTGGCGATGACTCTTATTCTGTAATTGCAATAGCATTTTGGAGTTTGGTAATTTTATCTTGTATTCTCTTATTTATAACTACAATTGCTGCAATGATAAAAAGTGAAGTTGCAGTTGGTAAAGATGGGAAATTAGACAATTCAAAAGGTAAAATTATAGGTAGTGCAATAAAGGCATTGTTGTATTTTGTAATTGTGCCAATTTCATGCTATTTTGGTATTTGGCTTGGAAATGTAATGTTGTTTGTTATTGATGAAGCAACTTCGCCACAGGCAACATCCATAATCTCTATTGATGAAGGTGCACGGCAAAATTTAGATGCTGGTGAAACTGGTTCGTACAATTATTACATATTTTGGGGTGATGCTAGGAATACCACATACACATCCATCTCAGGTTTAGTGAATAAAATCTGTCTTTATTCTGGAAATAGAATACGTAATGATGATGCATTTTATCATATGATTGTATCTGATGTTACTCAAACTAACCCACCAGGAAATCCAGAAGATCCAAATCCTGATGATGGTGAAACTCAACCTATTACACCAATAGAGGGTGCAACATATAATTTTGGCATTATTACTCAAGATACTCCAGAAGCAGCGGCGGCGGTTGTAGATGATTTGTTTATGTTTAACGCAAAACTAAGGACACCACAGGTTTTAAATTCATATGATTATCTTAGTGCTTATGGCAATGCAAGCGGAAGCACAGTTGAATATTTTGATAGAAGTAATATTTCATTAGTATCATATTTTTATGATTTAAAAAGTTATAATCATATTTTAGCAATCTTGTTTATATTTACCGGTGGCAAAGTACTTTTAACACTATCATTCGCTGCTATGCATAGAATAATTATGCTTCTTGCTATGATGTTTGCAGAGCCAATAACTTTGTCTTTTATGCCACTTGATAAAGGTGAGGCTTTTGGCAAGTGGAGAAAAAGTTTTATTTCACATGTAATATCCTTGTATGTGCTTGTTTTAGTTGTAAATGTGTTTTACATAATTGCACCAATTTTCCAAACTTTTACATTCTTTAGCACTACTTTAAGTTCACTTGCGTGGGCAGATATGGTGGTACAAGCAGCGTTTATTATTGCTTCACTTATGGCAATACAAAGTTTTGAAAAAATGTTTTCAGGCTTCCTAGGCGGCGAAAGTATTATGGAATCAGGTGGCAAAACAATGGAAGGTTTAACAAATTCTGCAAAAACACTTGTTGGGCTAGGAATGGGTACGGCACACATCGGTATGCACGCAGTTGGTCTTGCTGGCGATGTCGTTAGCGGAGTTGGACATTTGGGTGCTGCGGGAATCAAATCGAAATTGGCGAAACATAATATGAGAAAAGATGAAAGCATGGAATCAAGTTATAGACAGAAGATGAAAAATGTGGAAGGTAGAGCTAATATAACTGACGATCAGATAGATCGAAATGCACGTGAAGATGCTTTGAAGGCTGTTCGAATGAATGCATCAAATGATTATCAGGCTTACCAAGATAATACAACTCGAGATGCATATTCAGAGTATAAAAAGGCGGGTGGTAGTTGGTCGCAAGATGAATGGCAACAAAACACAGGTGCAGGAACATATGCTGATGCTTGGTCAAGCGGAATGTCCATGCATGATTATTTTGATAAATATCATCCAGAGTCTGCAGGCAATGATGATGCATATGGGAAATGGCTAAGCGAAGGACAACAATCCATGATTGAGGGTGGACTTGCTACGGATGCTGGCACTGGATTCATGGTAAACGGTTCATTAAGTACTGCTGGTTCTGCGACTCGTAATACGTTAAACCACTTTGGAGGAATGTCTGAGGAAGAATATGTTAATAAGCAATTTAAATCAGCAAAAGATAGCATTGATAATACTGATATAAACAGCGAGATATACCAATCGTATAAGAAGGGTGTTGATGATGCTGTAAAAGATCGTCTTGCAGCACGGGAAATGTATGATGACTTCAAAAAGGAAGTCGACTTCTACCATGATAAAAAATTAAAACGTGCAGAAGGCGTTCAAAAATCACTTAAACTTTTTAAAGAGAAATCTTACGAAAGAGGGAAACAACATGTGAAAGGTGCTCTTAGCACGCTTGGCGGAATGACGGGTAAAAAATAATTATATAATTTTAAAAAGACCACAAAACGATGTGGTCTTTTTGTTATAAAAGAAAACCCTATGATAGTCCTGGAATTTGAAAAAAGTTATACATTAGAAAAACCTAGACGTTTTAGTGCATATGACTTAGAATTGCAAATATCACGTTGTGTTTTCACAAAGTATTAGGAAAGTATTTTGGGAGAAAAAAGTTAATAAAAAAT
>CALWOY010000048.1 GCA_944383255.1 uncultured Clostridia bacterium | reverse complement strand
CTTTTAAATATAAAACCAATACTTCAAATTCATGGTGAAAAACTTGATTCTTTCGCTAAAGCTTTAAGTATGGGACAAGCAAAAGCCAAGATGATAGCAGCAATGAAAAAAGATTTTGAAACTGTATTTAAAGAATATTATGAAAATGATGAAATGGAATTGTATGTAGCACACACAAACAATGAAGAAGAAGCCCTTAAATTTAAAACAGAAATTGAAAAATCTTTCCCTAAATTGAAGATAAAATATGTTGACCCTTTATCGCTTAGTGTTTCTTGTCATATCGGGCCTGGAGCACTTGCAATCGCTACAGCAAGAGTGACAAAAAAATAATTAAAAAATGGCATTAATTTGCCATTTTTTTATAAAAAAATTATTTTTTTAATTTTTCAAATTTTATTTTTAATTTATTGTATGTCCTTTGCACCCACCTATCTTCTTTTTTTAAAGAAATTTGTTCGTAAACAATCAACGCTATTGTATAAAGTATTATAAACATTGCACCAACAAATACCCAGTTAAATATAGTTCCTTCAATTAGTGGATGATATATATACATTGCATCACTATGTCCAAGCATTGATATCATAAATATGCCATATGTCATATAAGCACAAAGCCCAAAGATTAAACTATTCCACTTTTCCATACTTGGTTTATAACTTCCTGTTACACATATAAGGAAAAAATTGAATATTCCCATAGTGTGATGTAACAAGCCCGACATTGTTTTATCAAAGAATATTGATGCATCTTGACCAATAAAATCAGGATAGAAGAATGTTAAAACTCCACCAAGAAGCATGCAACTTGCAAGGAATTGTAGTATTCCGCTATCTTTTTTGCAAAATATCATTGCAAGTGGGAAAAGCAAACTTGTTGTTCCACAAAAAGTGGTTGGTAAAAATTCAGATATTCCTCCACCATATTCCATAACGGCAAGTCTATTCCAAATTATAAATGTAAGTTGAATGAGTGCACATGTAATAATAATTACTCTTTTTGTGCGTTCCTTTTTTACAAACTTTCCTATAAGCACTAGTGCTGTTACCATTACCACAATGCTAACAAGCATAAAAATAATATGTTCAGTTCCAAATATCTGTGGCATCTTACTTCTCCATCTTTAACCTTTTGTGCATATCTTCCAATTCAAATTTTGCCGTGCGATTTGGTACAAAATTTGCTGGATTATCTTTTGTGCGTGGCAAAATATGGATATGTAAATGAAAAACACTTTGCCCTGCACAAGCATTATTTGCGTTATGAATATTTATACCATCAAAACCACAATCTTTAATATAATGATTTGAAATCTTTTTAACAGCGGACATAACTTTGCCTAAAATTTCATCATCGCAATCAAGAATATTTTCGTAATGTTTTTTAGGAACAACAAGAGTATGTCCATCAACATCTTTTGCATTATCTAAAAAAGCGAAGACATCATCATCTTCATAAATTTTGTAGCAAGGAATTTTGCCACTTATTATATCACAAAAAATACACATATTTATTACCTCTAATTTTTATTATAGGAAAAGAGTTTAAAATGTCAACTTTTAACTAGACATTTTTACATTGTTATGTTAAACTTATTTTTGGACCGTGGAAAGGTGGCAGAGTGGTCTAATGCAGTCGCTTGGAAAGCGGCCGTGGTGCAAGCCACCGCAGGTTCAAATCCTGTCCTTTCCGCCAAAAACTATATTTTAAAAAACAAGCCCAAAATATGGCTTGTTTTTTATTACTTTTTTCTTTATAAATTAATTTTTGTTTTTAAGCTTTATTTTCATATTAAAATCTTTTTTAAATTATTTTTCTAAAATGTTTACATAATTTTTCTTTTTTCTCTTAGCATATTCTAAAGCCTTGTATGCACCTCTATTCGAAACATTATTAGTCACATAAAAAATAATATAATCACTTTGATTGTTCATTTCACAATTTTTGTAACTTATTGTATCCTATTTTGCAAACAAATAAATCGGAATTGTCCAAATTAGATTGTAACTTTAATTTTTATCTTGTTAGAATAAAAGTATTCTAATTTGGATATTTTTTACTTAGGAGTATCTTATGACTTTAGGCGAGGCTTTTACAATAAGAATAAATGAATTGTTAAAGCAAAAGCATATTTCATTACACAAGTTTTTAAAAGATAATAGCATCGCTCGTTCAACAATCGTAAATATAATGAGAGGTAACACAAAAAGTCCTACACTGGCGATTGTTTATCAGGTGGCAGATGGCTTTGGTTTGTCAATACTAAAGTTTTTAGACGACGAAGTATTTAAGCGAAATGATTTAGACTATTTATAAATAATAATAAAAAATTTAATAATTTGTTTTTCCCTAAAGATAAGCGAAACTATAAAAAAAATTCCAGCAAATGCTGGAGTTTTATATTTATATGAACAAAATTTTATGCTTGTTTTTGTTTATGCCCTATTTTTTGAAATAATTTTTTTACTGACTTTCTATCATCTATAAGATAGAATATATTAAAATATATAAACATAAATAATATGTAAAGTGGTAAAAATGCACCGTATGAAAGAGATAGGATGTCCATAACATCATTGCCTGGCATAAAGTACATAGGATCTGCTTCAATTTTCAAAACATATATTTCAAAGAAAACATATAAAAGCAGAACAACAAAACAAATTGCTTCTTTCCAAATTGTTTTATATTCAAACTTTGTAAATTTCAATGTTATTAAAAGTATGGACATAATTAAAATAAGTGAGTGTGTAACTATGGAATATAGATTTTCAAATAAAATGTATTGATTATTGAATCCAACTCCTGGATAAGCAAAAAATATAAGTGTACAAATAAGCGATGTTGTGCTTGCAAAATTATAGAAGAAAGTTTTATTTAATATTACACTTGCCATAAGCACCCAGCAAGAAATTGCACACCAAGGTCTTGGCATCAAAATATAACAAATATTATTTGCACTCCAATCTGTGTTTTTTGAAAAATTTATTATTCTACGTGCAAGTTCAAAAAATAAAATAAGCCCAGCAATAATATATAGCACAATTTTTTTAGTTTTTGCAGACTTTCCTCGCATAAGTAGACTTATGGCAACAATGATTCCAATACATATTACAAGTGTTAATATATGTAACCATCCCCACTGACCATTTATGGATGGATTTTCATATGAACTAAATAACCAATCTTTAAAACTCATTTTTTCACCTTGATAAAATATATCAAATAATAAAAATATTTGCAAATACTATTTGCAACTTATTTTAAATTATGTATAATTTGTTTGGAGTTACTATGGAAATACAAATGTTTAATATATGGTATTTTGTTGCACTAATTTTATCTTTTGGTGGTTTTATCGGGTTATACTTTTTACTTAGAAATAAATCACCTAAATTTCAAAAGATATTTTTATTTTGCTTTTTATTGTTTGGACTTTTGCTTCATTTTTTAAAAGTATTTATTCCACCATATTCAACATATATATCCAGATGGTATAGAGATAGTTGGTTTGTGAATATTTGTGGGGCGAATATATTTTT
>CALWOY010000047.1 GCA_944383255.1 uncultured Clostridia bacterium | reverse complement strand
AAAAAGATGATTACATAATTTTTGTTGAAGTAAAGGCAAGATCATCTAGTGCTTTTGGACTTCCTAGAGAGGCGGTAACATACCAAAAGCAACAACACATAAAAAGAACTGCACTCTTTTATTTGCAAAAAACAAAAAATTTGGATAAGTTTTGTAGGTTTGATGTCATAGAAATTTTAGGAGATAAAATAAAACATATAGAGAATGCATTTATGTAATAATCTTTATATATAAAAATTTATTTAAAATTATTGTTAAATCACTTGAAATATTTTTAAACTTATGTTATCTTTTAAAAGACTTCGAATGGTCCGCTGGCAAATTTTTTTTGTTTATGAACATTTAGTAAATATAATATAGGAGGAAAAGTCGGTGAATATTATAGACATTATCGAAAAAGAAAACTTGAAAGATGATGCACCAAAATTTAATATTGGCGATACTGTAAAAGTTTGGGTCAAAATTAAAGAAGGTGATAAACAAAGACTTCAAGCATTTGAAGGCGTTGTAATTGCAAGAAAAAATGGTAGTGTGAGAGAAACTTTCACTGTAAGAAGAATTTCTTATGGTGTTGGAGTTGAAAGAACATTTCCTTTACATTCTCCACTTATTGACCATGTTGACATTGTCCGTAAAGGCAAGCCAAGACGTGCAAAATTATACTATGTAAGAGATCTTACTGGTAAAGCCGCTAAAATTAAATCGGCAGACAACAACTAAAAATCATCTAACACAAATCCAAATGGTTTGTGTTTTCTTTTTTTTTATTCACAAAAATTACTTTTGTAAAATTTTAAAATTTACACAATTTATTTTGTGATATTGTTTTGTGGGTGCTATACTTAGCCAGTAGGTTATTATGTTAGCAAAAGTATTGAGTTTTGGTTTAAATGGTATCGATGGATATAAAGTTACAGTTGAAGTTGATATTTCTGCTGGACTTCCAAAGTTTGATATTGTTGGACTTGGAGATACTGCCATAAAAGAAGCGAAAGAGCGTGTTAAATCTGCAATACGCAATTCTGGACTTAAATATCCAATAAGTGCAATAACTTGTAATCTTGCACCAGCAGATATGAAAAAAGAAGGTACTTTTTATGACCTTGCCATAGCGATTGCTATTTTATCAGCAAACGAAGTTGTAGATTATAAAAAGATTGGTGATACAATATTTTTAGGAGAATTATCACTTAATGGAGAAATAAAAAAAGTAACGGGATTATTGCCACTACTTATTGCTGCAAAAGAAAAGGGGTATAAACATTTCATTATACCAAAAGACAATTATTTTGAAGCAAGTTTCATTTCTGATATAGATGTTAAAGTAGCACAAAGTTTAGAGCAGCTTGTAAACTCATATAAGGAACCCGATATTACTCTTGAAAAAGTTTTTCCATCAAATTATGAAGCGCTTAAACAAAGTAAACCAACATCTTATCTGGACATGAAAAATGTTAAAGGACAATTTAGTGCAAAAAGAGCATTGGAAATTGCCGCTGCGGGTGGGCACAACATTTTGATGATAGGTCCACCTGGGAGCGGAAAGACTATGCTTGCGAAGTGTTTTCCAGGGATACTTCCTGATATGACTTTTGAAGAAGCACTTGAAGTAACAAAAATACATAGTGTTGCTGGAGAATTGAATTTAAATGATGGAATAATTTTGTCAAGACCTTTCAGAACACCACATCATACTGCTACATCAATTAGTTTGGTTGGTGGTGGTTCTCAAGTTAAACCAGGTGAAATAAGTTTAGCACACAATGGCGTGTTGTTTTTAGATGAATTACCAGAGTACTCAAGGCATTTTATTGAAACTCTTCGCCAGCCATTAGAGGATGGACAAATAACAATTGCAAGAGCTAAACAAACAGTTACATATCCAGCATCGTTTATTCTAATTGCTAGTATGAATCCGTGTCCATGTGGAAATTTTGGTTCAAAAAAAGAAGAATGTCGTTGTACTCCATCACAAATTCATAGGTATTTATCCAAACTTTCAGGGCCTATTATGGATAGAATTGATTTGCACATTGAAGTTGATAACGTTACATATGATGATTTGCATACAAATGAGGAATGTGAAAGTTCACAAGATATTAAAAAACGCGTTGACAAAGCAAGAAAAGTTCAATTAGACCGTTTCAAAGGCACAAAAGTTTATTCTAATGCCAAAATGGATGTAACTCAAACAAAGAAATTTTGTAAACTTAGTAAAGAATGTGAAGATATATTAAGAATGGCTTTTGATAATCTACATTTAACAGCAAGAGCGCATGATAGAATTTTAAAGGTTGCAAGAACAATAGCCGATCTTGAGGGAGAAATGGATATTTTGCCACAACACATAGCTGAAGCAATACAATATAGATCACTTGATAGGAAGTATTGGGAATGATAAGTCAAAACGATAAAACATACATTTTCTTCTCTGCTATGGAACTTACAGTTAAAAGATGCAATGAAATTATTTCACATTTTGGATGTGCAGATAATGTGCTTTCTGCACTCCTAGATGGTGATAATTTTTTAGAAGATTTTTTGAATGTAGATTACGAGAAATTTAAATCTAAACTTATAAATTTTTCTTTTGAAACATTGGAACAGTATTTCTTAAATAAGTATATTGGGTATATTACGATTGAAAGTTCTCTTTATCCACAGCAATTAAAACAATTGGATGAACCGCCATATATATTGTATTACATTGGTGATCTTTCGTTATTGTCAACAAAAAATATTGCAATAGTTGGTTCTCGAACACCAACTTATTATGGTAGAGAAATTACAGAACTTTTTGCAAAAACACTTATAAAAAATGATTTTACTATAGTAAGTGGCCTTTCAACGGGTGTTGATAAGATTGCACACGAAACAGCACTTAAGGAAAATGGTAAAACAATCGCAGTTCTTGGCAACGGTTTTCAACATATGTACCCTAAAAGCAATATTAACTTAGCAAGAGAAATTGCAAAAAAAGGTTTGCTTATAACGGAATATTATCCTACATTTCAGGCAAGAAATTATTCTTTTCCAATGAGAAATAGAATTATAGCGGGTTTGAGTTGTGGTGTGTTACTTACAGAAGCGGCAAAAAAGAGCGGGTCACTTCACACGAAAAACTTTGCCTTGGAACTCGGGATAGATGTTTTTAGTGTTCCTGGAAATATTACAAGCACAAAAAGTGAAGGGACAAATAATATAATAAAATATGGTCACGCCCAAATGGTGACATCACCCAATGATATTTTAGAGCAATATGGCATAAAACCAACAAAAGTTAAAAAAGAAAAAATAGAGTTAAACTTTGACGAGAACAAAATATATGGTATTTTAAAAGATGGAGAAAAAAGTTTTGATGAAATCCAATATAAGACAAATATCTCAGTTCAAAGTTTAAATACTTATTTGACAACAATGCAAATTCGTGGAATAATAAAAAAATTGCCAGGTAATTATTATACGATTTAGTTTGGAGGATAAATGAAACTTGTTGTTATAGAATCGCCAGGAAAGCGAGAAACACTTCAGAAATATTTAGGAAAAGATTATGTTGTCATGTCTTCTAAAGGGCATGTAAGAGATTTGCCATCCAAAAGTTTTGCAGTTGATATAAATAATAATTTTGAACCTAAATATGAAATTATGCCAGACAAAAAGGCGATTATTGAAGACATAAAAAATAAAGCTAAAAAAGCTGAATATGTTCTCCTTGCAACCGACCCCGACCGAGAAGGTGAGGCTATTGCATGGCATTTGGCTTATTGTTTAGGAATTGACCCACATACCAAATGTCGTATTGTCTTTAATGAGATTAGTAAATCGGCAGTTGAAAAAGCGCTTTTAAATCCACGTGAAATAGATTTAAATTTGGTCGATGCACAACAAGCTAGAAGGATACTCGATAGAATTATGGGATACAAACTATCTCCAATTCTTTGTAAAAAAATTCAACCTAAGCTTAGTGCAGGAAGAGTCCAATCTGTTTGTTTAAGACTTGTTGTTGATAGAGAAAAAGAAATTGAAGATTTCGTGCCAGAAGAATATTGGAACTTAACAGCACAATTAAAGAAAAAAAATCAAAGTACAATATTTAAAGCAGCGCTTTTAGAGTATAAAGGCAAAAAAGAAAAACTTTCAAAAAAAGAAGAAGTTGATGAAGTATTAGAAAATTTAAACAATGCAACTTATAAGGTTGCGTCAATAAAAAAATCTAAAACAAAATCTAAAGCACCGGCGCCTTTTACCACCTCTACAATGCAACAGGAGGCTTTAAACAAACTCAATATGACTTTAAAGCGAACAACAAGTGCGGCACAACAACTTTATGAGGGAATTGATCTTCCAAAAGAAGGCAAAGTTGCTTTTATAACTTATATAAGAACAGATAGTGTTAGAATTAGCGAAGATGCAGTAAAAATGGCACGAGAGCACATTCAAAAAACTTATGGTAATGAATATTTGCCAAGTAAACCAAATGTATTTACTGTAAAAGCCAATGCTCAAGATGCACACGAGGCAATTAGACCAATTTCGCTTCAAAGAACACCAGAAAGTATCAAGAATGTTGCTTCTAGCGATGTATATAGATTATATAAACTCATATATGATAGGTTCGTTGCATGTCAAATGGCTGAGGCGATTTATGACAATGTAACCGCAAATATTACTGCACATGATTGTGTTTTTAAAGCAGTTGGTAAAACGCTTGATTTCGCAGGTTATACGGCAGTTTATAAATCTGAATCAAAAGATAAAGATAATAAAGAACAAGTCGAAGAAGGTAAACTTCCAAAATTGGAAGAGGGTGAAGTACTTGATCTAGATAAACTTTTGCCAGAACAAAAGTTTACAAAGCCACCAACTCGTTATACTGAAGCAACTCTTGTTAAAGCAATGGAAGAGAAAGGAATTGGCAGACCATCAACTTATGCACCAACTGTAACAATTATTGCATCTAGAGAATATACCAAAAAAGATGGAAAATATATAGTTCCAACAGAAATTGGGCGTTCTGTTACTGGATTTTTGGAAAAGTATTTTAACAAAATGATAAATGTCAAGTTTACTGCATATATGGAAACAAAACTTGATGAAGTTGCTGAAGATAAATGCTCTTGGCAAGTAGTAATAGAAAATTTTTGGAAAAGTTTTAAAGAACTGTTGGACAATGCAAATTTTAATGCATATGTTTCACCTAAAAAAGAACCAATAAAAACTGATATTATTTGTGATAAATGTGGAAGCCCAATGGTTATTCGAGAGGGCAAGTTTGGTAAATTTTTAGGTTGCTCCAATTATCCTACTTGCAAAAACATTATGCATTATGAAGACGAAAATACACCAAAAGGTGTGTGTCCAGAGTGTGGACAAGAAGTTGTTCAGCGTAAATCAAAAAAAGGAAAAATATTTTATGCTTGTACGGGTTATCCTGAATGTAAATTTATGAGTTGGGACGTCCCTACGGGAGAAAAATGTCCTGAATGTAACTCTCCACTTGTCATTAAGGGTAAAAAAATAGTTTGCTCATCAAAAAGTTGTAAATATGTCAAACAATAATTATGTTAAAGTAATAGGTGCAGGACTTGCTGGAAGTGAAGCAGCATATTTTTTGGCGCAACATGGCATCAAAGTCAAATTATATGAAATGAAATCTATAAAAAAGACTCCTGCACAAAATAGTGAAAACTTTGCTGAACTCGTTTGTTCAAATAGTCTAAAAAATGAACAACCTCTTTCTGCAAGTGGACTATTGAAACAAGAATTGAAACAACTAGATTGCTTTTTATTAAAATGTGCAGAGTCGACACGCGTGCCATCAGGGAATTCGCTTAGCGTCGATAGAGAGGCATTTTCAAATTTAGTAACTGATACATTAAAAAATCATCCAAATATTGAAATTATTGATGAAATAGTTAAAACGATAGATGTTGACATTCCAACAATAATTGCCACTGGACCATTGTGCGATGACGATTTATTTAAAAATATTTCATCTTTAATTGGTGATAATAATTGTTATTTTTACGATGCAATAGCACCAATAATCAGTAGCGATAGTATTGATTACTCTCGTACATTTTGGGCAAATAGATATGATCAA
The DNA here is from genome assembly GCA_944383255.1 of uncultured Clostridia bacterium. Classification (GTDB taxonomy): domain Bacteria; phylum Bacillota; class Clostridia; order Christensenellales; family UBA1242; genus UBA5893. The sequence goes on along the minus strand of CALWOY010000047.1, from coordinate 9,115 downwards.
GGTGATTCAAAAGATTACCTTAATTGTTATATGTACAAAGACGAGTATGATATTTTTGTAAATGAACTTGTCCATGCCGAGAGAGCGGAATTGCATAAATTTGAAAAAGTTAAAGTATTTGAAGGTTGTATGCCAATAGAAATTTTGGCATCAAGAGGAGAAAAAGCACTTCGCTTTGGACCATTAAAACCTGTAGGACTTTCAAAAAAAGTTCAAGGTGAAAAACCTTACGCCATTGTACAATTAAGGAAAGAGAATGTAGATGGTAGCTGTTTAAATATGGTTGGTTTTCAAACAAATCTTACATACGGCGAACAAAAACGAGTTTTCAAACTTATTCCAGCCTTAAAAAATGCAGAGTTTTTAAGATATGGAAGTATGCATAGAAATAGTTACATATGTGCACCAAAATGTTTGAATTCTTATTCTCAACTTAAAAAATATCCAAATGTCTTTATTGCAGGTCAAATATCTGGTGTAGAAGGTTATGTAGAAAGTATTGCAAGTGGTTTGTATTCTGCAATAAATATGTTATTATATCTTAAAGGCAAAACTTTACAATCTTTGCCAAAAACCACAATTATAGGTGCACTGATGAATTATTTAGCAAATGCTGATGCAAATAATTTTCAGCCTATGAATGCAAACTATGGTATTATAGAATGTCAAGATTTTGCTGATAAAACGCAAAAAAGAAAACAAATATTAGAAATATCACAAAAAGAAATTAAAAAATTTAAGGAGAAATTGGATGGATAATGAATTTAGAGCGACGACAATATGTGCAGTTAAAAGAAATGGGAAAACTGCAATTTGTGGAGATGGTCAAGTTACTATGTCGCAAAGCGTAATTTTTAAAAGTAATGCAAAAAAAGTTAGAAGAATTTATGGTGGAAAAGTTGTAGTTGGCTTCGCTGGTTCAGTTGTTGATGCCATAAGCCTTTGTGATAAGTTTGAAGAAATGCTTAATAAATATTCTGGGAACTTAGTTAAAAGTGCAGTTGAACTTGCTGGACTATGGAGAGATGATAAGGTTGCTAGACAGTTAAATGCAATGATGATTGTGGCAGATAAGGATACAATGTTACTTCTTTCAGGTTCAGGGGAAGTTATGGAGCCACAAGATGGTGTATGCGCAATTGGTAGTGGAGGTAATTATGCTTTTGCTGCCGCAAAAGCACTTTTGCAGAATACAAAACTTACAGCAAAAGCCATTGCGACAAAATCACTTTTAATTGCAAGTGAAATTTGTGTGTTTACAAATTCAAATATTATTGTTGAGGAAGTTTAGGAGGTAGAAAATGAGTATGACGCCAAGAGAAATTGTAACTGAACTTGATAAATATATCATAGGGCAAGATGAAGCAAAAAAGGCAGTTGCAATTGCACTTAGAAATAGATATAGAAGAAGTCGATTACCAAAAGAACTTAGAGATGAAATAACACCTAAAAACATCATTATGAAAGGTCCAACTGGTGTAGGAAAAACTGAGATTGCAAGAAGGCTTGCCAAACTTGTTGGTGCACCTTTTATAAAGATTGAAGCAACTAAATACACAGAAGTAGGCTACGTTGGAAGAGATGTCGAAAGTATGGTTAGGGATCTTGTATCTGTTGCTGTTCGCCTTGTAAAAGATGAAAAACTACATGAAGTGGAAAAGAGAGCACAAAAAGCTGTTGATGACAAACTATTAAAAGTTATAAGCGATGAACTTGTTAAACAGGGCTTAAATGTTCCTCTTGCTGAAATTGAAGAAAATTACAGATGTGGTAAATATGACGATATGAATGTTGAAGTTAGTATCGTTGAAAAAGCACAACAATTTGATTTTATGCCAGAATTTGAAGGGATGAATATCTCTACCATGATTGGAGGTATTTTCCCTCCAAGAAGGAAAACGCGTAAAATGTCTGTACTTCATGCTAAAGAATGTTTGATGGAAGATGAATCAGATAAACTTATAGATAATGAAAGTGTACACCAAGAAGCAATTAGAAGAGCAGAGGAAGAAGGTATAATCTTTATAGATGAAATGGATAAAATAATTGGTAAAGGAAGTCAGAGTGGTCCAGATGTTTCAAGAGAGGGTGTACAAAGGGATATTTTGCCAATTGTCGAGGGGTCAACTGTTAGTACAAAATATGGCAATGTAAAAACAGACTTTATTTTGTTTATAGCCGCTGGAGCATTTCATGTTTCAAAAATTGAAGATATGATCCCAGAGCTTCAAGGTCGTTTTCCAATTAGGGTAGAATTAAATAGTCTGACAAAAGCTGATTTTGTAAAAATTTTGTCTACACCGAAAAATGCGATTACACTTCAGTATGCAAGTTTATTAAAAGTTGATAACATAGACCTTGAATTTACAGATGACGCACTTGATGAAATTGCAATGATCGCAGAATATCAAAATGAAAATATGGAAAATTTAGGTGCAAGAAGATTGCATACAATAATGGAAAAGCTGTTAGAAGATGTGTCTTTTAATGCAAATGGAGAATATCCTTTGAGTAAAGTTATAATAGACAGAGCGTATGTACAAAATATATTTGGTAAGCATAATAAAAATAGTGATTTGAAAAAATATATAATTTAAAGGAGTAAAAATGGAAATTTTAAATAAAGAAAAATTTGAAGAAAAAGTTTTAAAAGCAAATGGTGTGGTCATGGTTGACTTTTTTGCAACATGGTGTGGTCCATGTAAAATGCTTGCACCAGTTCTTGAGAATGTAAGTACTGAAACAGAAGCAAAAATTTATAAAGTTGATATTGATGAAAGCAGTGACCTTGCTCGTGAATACGGCATTATGGTTGTTCCTACTATGATAATATTCGTAGATGGAAAACAAGTTGAAAAGTTTAGTGGATATATGCAAAAAAATGCGATCTTAGATAAAATCAAGACATATATTAAATAGTTTTTTTATAGCTAAATTAGGTATTGATTTTTGTGCTTGTTAATGATATACTTTTTACGATAAAAGGATTTTGTATGGATAGAAAAGTTTATTTAGATAATGCCTCGACAACATATATATCAAGTGAGGTGTTAAATGAGATGATGCCTTGTTTCAATTCAATTTATGGAAACGCAAATAGTTTGCACTCTTTTGGCCGTGACGCACAAGCGATGGTTGATAGAGCTCGTGATAAAATTGTAAAATCAATAAACGCAAATGCAACAGAATTGTACTTTACATCTGGCGGAACAGAAGCAAACAACTGGGCAATTAAAGGTCTTGCCCATGCAAATAAGGATAAAGGCAAGCATATTATAGTATCAAAAATAGAGCATGAATCAATACTTCAAAGTTGTAAAGAACTTGAAAAAGAGGGTTTTAAAGTAACATATTTAAATGTTGATAGTGAAGGTTTAGTAAAACTTACTGATTTATTGCACTACATTAGAAAAGATACTATTTTGGTATCTGTTATGACAGCAAATAATGAAGTTGGTACTATACAAAACATAAAGGCTATAGCTTCCATAGTCCATGATAATGGTGCAATTTTTCACACTGATGCTGTTCAAGCACTTGGTCATTTAAAAATTGATGTTCAAGATATGGACATTGATGCAATGACCATAAGTGCACATAAAATTCATGGACCAAAGGGCACTGGTGCTTTATATCTTAAAAAAGGTATAAAGATTGAACCTTTAATCGTTGGTGGTAATCAAGAAAGTGGAAAACGTGGCGGAACACTTAATGTTCCAAATATAGTTGGCTTTGGTAAAGCTGTTGAAATTGCAACAAGAGATTTGGTTGCTGTAAACCAAAAATTAAAAACTATCAGAGATTATTTTGTAAGATCAGTTATGGAAAAAATTGACTATGTTAAATACAATGGTCATCCTTACCAAAAAATAAATAACATTGTAAACTTTTCATTTGATTTAGTTGAAGGTGAGGCAGTACTTATGATGCTGGATATGGAGGGCGTTGCTGTTTCTACTGGTTCGGCGTGTGAAACTGGTAGCGTTGAACCCTCACATGTGCTTTTGGCAATGGGGTTAACTGATAGTGAAGCAAGAAGTGCAATAAGATTTTCATTTAGCAAATCGACAACAAAAGATGACATTGATTACACTGTTGATACTTTAGTAAAGGTAATTGCAAAACTTAGGTCCATTTCTGCTGTAACAAAAACAGGGAGGGCAAAATAATGTATAGTCAAAAAGTGTTAGATATATTTAAAAACCCAATCAATGCAGGTGGCTTACAAGGTGCAAACGGTGTGGCAAAAGTGGCAAATGAAAAATTTGGCGATGTTGTAAGAATTTATTTAAAAGTAAATGATGACAAAGTCATCGATGTTGCTAGATTTAAAGCGATGGGTTGTGTCGCAACGATTGCTGTTTGCAATGTTCTTTGTGATTTAGTTAAAGGAAAAACATTAGATGAAGCATTAACAGTAACCGCTGAAGATGTAGTTGAAGTAACTGGACAGTTGCCAGAAGAAAAAATTGCACTACTTCCAACAATATTTGAAGCATTTAGAGATGCTGTTAGTGATTATTATAAACGTAAAGAACGAGAAGAAGAAAAGAAAAACGCATAAGATAATCTAAGTATAATAAAACCTTTTTTGCAAATAATACTTGCGGGAGGTTTTTTATGAAAGATGGAATAATATGCGGTCTTGTTATTGGTATGGCTATTGGTGCACTTCTTTATAAATATAATCCTCAGGCAAAAGAACTTGTGAACAAAACTGAGGATGCAGTAAAAAAAGAAGTACATAATATGACAAAAGACCAGCCACAAAAACAACCCAAAACATCTAAAAAAGGCTGACCTATAACACACCTTAGCGGTGTGTTATTTATTTTTGTAAAATATTTGACTAAATGCTTTAAAATAAAGTATACTAACTACGAGTTTAATTATGCAATATCATAGAATTATGTGCCTTGATTATGGAGATGCAAGAATTGGAATTGCTTTTTCTGACCTTTTAGGTTTAACAGCAACTCCTTATCAAGTTTATAAAACTAAAGGAACAGAACTTGATATTGAATACCTATCGCAATTGGCAAAAAAAAATGGTGCAAATTTGATTGTTATAGGTATGCCATACTCACTTGATGGCTCAGAGAATGAACGAACAGCAATTACAAAATCTTTTGGACAAAAACTTGGCGAGGTGTCCAATTTAAAAGTTATATATGAAGATGAACGTTTGTCCTCTTATGAAGCAGAACAACTTCTTCGACAGCGCAAAGTTCCGCCAATGCAACGAAAGCAGTATTTAGATATGTTGGCCGCTGCGGTAATTCTTGAAAGCTATTTAAAAAATAATAAAGGAGAATGAATTATGGAAGAAAAAAAAGAATTGGGTATTATGGATATACTACTTGATGAGGATAATGAAGATCCAATAACACTATATGATGAAAATGATAAGGCAGTTAGATTTGACCAAGTGGCAATCATTCCTTTGGATAATAAACTATATGCAATTTTAAAACCAATTGATCCAATGGAAGGTGTTGCGGACGATGAAGCTATTGTTTTTTACGTTAATGAGGATGGTGATGGCGATGCAACACTTGAAATTGAGACCGATGAGCCAACCGCAATTATGGTTTTTGATGAATATTATAAATTACTTGACAAAGCAGAAAATAAGCAATAAAAGAAAAAATGTGATAATACAAACTTATCACATTTTTTTGTATTAAATTTAATTTATGTAACATACTAAATTTGTCAAAGCACAAATGCTTTGCGGAGGAGGTAAAACTATATGTTTGGAAGAAACAAATCTAGCCAAGGAGCATCTAGAACTAGAGATTGTTCAAGTAAAACAAACACAAACGTAGAAGCTGGCTCAGAAATGGGCAGAAAAAGCTCAAAGACATCAAAGTCAAATAAAGCTAATAAATCTTCTCGTGGTTAGTAAGTAGTTTTGCTAAAAAAGATGTTTAACATTAGTTAAACATCTTTTTTATTGAAATACAAAAAACGGAATGCATTATGTATTCCGTAGTTATTGTTTGCTGGTGCCGGGAACCGGACTTGAACCGGTACGGAGTTTCCCCCGAGGGATTTTAAGTCCCTTGCGTCTGCCTATTCCGCCATCTCGGCATTTGGAGGTGCCACCCAGATTTGAACTGGGGAATAAAGGTTTTGCAGACCTTGGCCTTACCACTTGGCGATGGCACCACTTAAAAAAATGGAGCGGAAGACGAGATTCGAACTCGCGACATTTGCCTTGGCAAGGCAACGCTCTACCACTGAGCCACTCCCGCATTACATATGAATTTTTTTTGTATTATGTGCCAATAATCAAGTTTGGTGGGAGTTATAGGACTCGAACCTATGACCCTCTGCTTGTAAGGCAGATGCTCTAGCCAACTGAGCTAAACTCCCAAAATCATCAAGCCTTTTAAATATACCAAATTTATTATGTGTATGTCAACATATTTTTTTAAGTTTTTTATTTTTTTTAATGACAAAATTAATTGTATGTTGTATTATTTAATATAAGTTATTTGAGGTGATTTGTGACAGATATAGAAATAGCACGAAGTGTTAAGTTAAAAAAAATTATAAGAATAGCAAAAAAGCTAAAGTTTAAAGAGGATATTATTTATTATGGTATGTATAAAGCCAAGTTGCCAATCAAATATGGCAAAAGGAATGGAAAGGTTATATTAGTTACTGCTATAAATCCAACTAAACTTGGTATAGGTAAAACTACGGTTTCTATTGGACTTGCAGATGCTATGAGAAAATTAGGGAAAAAAGTTTGTTTGGCACTTAGAGAACCTTCGCTTGGGCCTGTCTTCGGCATAAAAGGTGGAGCGACAGGTGGTGGTTACAGCCAAATTGCCCCAATGGAAGATATCAATTTGCATTTCAATGGTGACTTTCATGCAATTACATGTGCTAATAATCTTTTGTGTAGCATGATAGATAATCACATTTTTCAAGGAAATGAACTTGGTATTGACCCTGAAAAAATATTCTTTCATAGATGTTTGGATATTAATGATAGAGCGCTACGCCAAGTCACAGTGGCAGAGGGAACAAAAAATGGCGTAGTCCGACCAGAGCAATTTACAATAACTGCCGCTAGCGAAATTATGGCTATTATGTGTCTTGCTACTGATTTTAATGACCTTAAAAACAGATTAGCAAAAATTATGGTTGCATTAAATTACAAGTCTGAGCCAGTATATGCAAGAGATTTACACGTAGAAGAGGGTATGGCAATACTTTTAAAGGATGCTTTAATGCCAAACCTTGTGCAAACATTATGCCACACTCCAGCAATTGTGCATATGGGTCCTTTTGCTAATATAGCACATGGTTGTAATAGTATAATTGCTACAAAAATGGCACAGTCGTACGCAGATTATGTTGTTACTGAAGCGGGTTTTGGAGCAGACCTTGGTGCTGAAAAATTTTTTGATGTTAAATGTCGTATCGGAGATATTAAACCTAGTGCCGTCGTGCTTGTTGTAACTGTTGGGGCATTAAAACTTCATGGTGGTGTTGCTTTTGAGCAACTGTCTAAGCCAAATCCTGAAGCGGTAAAAGAGGGTATGGGCAACTTATATGCTCATATAAATACCATTTTCAATGAATTTAAACTACCACTTATTGTAGTTGTAAACAAGTATAAAACTGATACTTTTGAAGAATTACAAATTATTCAGTCCGAATTAGATAAATCTAATGTTATTTCTGTTGTTAGTGATGTCTACGGAAAAGAAAAGATTGGTACTGATATTTTAGCGAAAAAGGTCATTGAAGTTTGCGATAGGTTCAGTAATCAATTTAAATACTTGTATGATGTTAATGCTACAATAAAATCTAAAATAAAAGAAATAGCAACGCGTGTGTATGGTGCAAGAGGAGTCAAGTTCACTGAAGAAGCTAATAAACAAATCGAGTTTTTAACCAAAAAGCATTTAGATAAGTTACCGATTGTTATTGCAAAAACTCAATATAGTCTTAGTGATAATGCAAAACTCTTAAATAGACCAAAAGATTTTTACATTACAATAAATGAAATCCAAGTAAAAACTGGAGCGGGTTTTATTGTTGCAATTGCGGGTAATATGTTACTTATGCCTGGGCTTAACAAATCTCCAAATGTAATCAACATGCACATAGACGAAAACTACAATATTGAAGGGTTGTTTTAAAAAAAAATAGGTATTTTAAATACCCATTTTTTTAATTTATAGTATTTTCTGTATCTTCGCTTTCAGGTGCACCAGTAAATGTTTCAAACTCTATATTCATTGACAGCGAACCTTGTAATATATTAGGCAAATTCAAATTTAGTTCTCCCGTCATAAGGTCATTAAGGTTGATTTGTAAAGCGGTTGTGGTACTTGTTTCAACTTGTGTTATTTCATTTTGAATAACTGTTTCATACACAAATATTAATGCAACTTCACAATATATTGTATTATTGTTATCAAGTGCAAGTACTGGTTCGGTTATAGTAAATTGATTATTTTGTGTTATATCTTCATTTATAAGTTCATGTAAAGATGAATAACTGCTGCCTATTGACATAACCATATTTATTGAGTTTATTGTATATGAGCTTGTTATGGTATTATTTACAGTGACTGTTTTAGGAGTTACTAAATCCATTGAAGGTGATGTAAAGATAGCGGTGTAAGTTCCTCTGGTTTGGTTAGTAACAGTAAAAGAATATGTTGATTCATATGACACAATTACATTATTATGCATCCAAGCCAAAAAAGTTGAGTTTTGTTTTTCTGTGGCATAAATAATGCAAGTTGTGTTTTCTTCAAATGTTCCACTGCCATATGCGGTGCCATAATTTGAATACCAAACATTCACAGAAACATCAAAGAACTGTGGTTCTTCATTGCATCCATACATAAAAACGGACATCACAAGACAAAGCAATATACTTGTTAAGATTTTAAGTTTAGACTTCATATAAACCTCATTTTAACTTTATCAAAATGACTAATTTATGTCAAATAAATGTTGGCACAAAAAACTTAGAATATTACAAATTTGGCGAAATTATTTATGAGTAAAAAGTACATTGTTGCATAAAATACAAACGATAAAGGATAAATTATGTGGGAATTTTGTATTAGCATAAACACAA
>CALWOY010000046.1 GCA_944383255.1 uncultured Clostridia bacterium | reverse complement strand
TTTATACTAGAATAGTTTTGCAAAAGACTATTCTTGTTTTTTATCGCTAACGTCTACTTGTGAAACAAAAAAGAATAGGAGGATTTTTTATTATGGCTATGAAGAGAACTTACCAACCAAAAAAGAGAAGAAGACAAAAAGTCCACGGTTTTAGACAAAGAATGCGTACTCAAGGTGGAAGAAATGTTCTCAAGAGAAGAAGGAACAGAGGCAGAAAAGTTTTGGCGGCATAACTAAATGATAAAGAGTGAAAATAGGCTTAGAAAAAATAAACACTTTAGGTACATTTACAAGCATGGTGAAACCAAAACATATAAAGTTTTAACAGTTACTTTTGTTGAAACAAAATTTAAAACCATAAAAGTTGGGTTTTCGGTTTCAAAAAAAATTGGAAAAAGCGTTGTTAGAAACAAAGTAAAAAGAAGACTTAGAGAAAGTTTTGTGTCACTTCAAAGAAATATAAAACCAAACAGAAATTATATTTTTACAGCAAAACAAGGTATCGAAAATTTAGACTTTCACGAGATACGACAAAATATGATGGAAATTTTAAAGAAGAATGGACTTTATATCGAAAATAATTAAAGTTATATCCTACCCTTTTAAAATGATTTGTATATTTTTTATCAATCTATACAAGTGGTGTATATCTCCACTGCTTCCACACACTTGTCGATATATTCCGTCTTGTTCAAAATATATGTGTATGGCAATAAAAGAGTTTGGAGTAATAAAAGGTACTTCTCTTGGAATAAAGAGAATTTTAAGGTGTGGTCCAAAACATGAGGGTGGATATGATTTTTTGTCTCATAACATCAAGGGAGATTTTAAATGGCTAATATAATTTCATCGCTACTAGCGACTCAGCCAAATGGCATGTGGGAAACTATAATTACATTTTTTGAAAGCGGTATTGGAAACTTTGCAATATCTATTATTTTGCTTACACTAATTATAAAAATAATTATGTCGCCAATAGATTTTTTCAATCGTAGAACATCTAAAAATATGGCGAAGATGCAAGCAAAAATTCAACCACAAATGGAAGCGATTAACAAAAAATACGCCAATGACCCAAACCTTAAAAATCAAAAGCTTTCAGAACTTTATAAACGCGAAAAAATAAATCCTATGGGTTCGTGCTGGGTTATGCTTTTAAATCTTGGCTTGACGCTGGCAATTTTCATCACCTTACTAAATGGTATGAATGCAATGGCAAGTTACAAAATTCAGGACCAATATGAACAACTTATGGTGGCATATGTGCAAGATTATGCTGGAGAAGAACTTAACCTTGACCAAGAAGGGCTTTCTATTTATGAAATATGCTCACCTTTCGTGATTGAAATGAATTCTCTTGAGGACGGAGAAGAGAAAATACAAATTTTAAATAACGCAAACCAAAATGTTATTGAAACCTATGAGAAAACAAAGGAAAGTTTTTTGTGGATAGATAATATTTGGATGGCAGATAGTCCTTTCAACAATTCTGTTCCTTCGTATAGTGAATATGCAAATGTTGCTAGACTTTCAAATGAAGAAAGAAATAATGAAGAATTTGAAAATGTATACGACTATATCATGAACCCACTTAGAGAAACCAGAGGAAGAACAAACGGTTACTTTATACTACTTGTAATATGTGCGGGTGTGACATTTTTAAATCAGTGGCTAGTTATTAGAAAAAATAAACAAAATGGTGTTGCACAAAAAGCAGGTTGGGGTACAGCAATTTTTATGACTGTGTTTATGGCTTTCTTTACCCTATTTTATACAACGATGTTTTCACTTTATATGATTACAGGTCAAATTGTTGGGCTTGTAATGACTCCAATATTTGATGCAATAAACAATGCTATTGACAAACATCAAGAGAAAAAGAATGAGCCAAAAGATAGACTAAAAAGAATTTAATATTTAAGGAGGAAGTTTATGCTAGAAGTAGAAGCCACAGGAAAGAACTTGGAGCAAGCGATTGCTAACGCACTTTTTGAACTTAAAGCCCCAAGAGAAGATGTAGATATAAAAATACTTGACGAAGGAGGATTTTTTAGAAAAGCAAAAGTAAGAGTTTCTATCTCCCCTGACGAAGTAGAAAAATATCAAAATCGTGAAAAGAAACGCGAAGAAATTGAAAAACTCGATGATACCGCGCTAGAAAATAATAAAGAAGAAATATCTAGCGAAGAAGATATTGTAGAAGAAAAAATAGTACAAACAACAAGTACTAAAGATTTAGAAGAAGAAGTTAGTACAGAAACTGTAGAAAAGGTTGAAGAAAAAGTAGAAAAACCTAAAAAATTAAAAAAAGAAGATACACGTTCTGAACTAGAACGCGCAAAACAATTTCTTGAAGGACTTTTAAATAAGTTAAGCTTAACTGCGAAAATTGAATTTAAAGAAGAAAATGATGCAATATATGCAGAGATTAAAGACTATAGCGACATGATTGGTTATCGCGGAGAGGGGCTTAACGCATTGCAATATCTTTGCACAGTTTATGTAAGCAAAAATGATAGACATGCAAAGCCAATAAGACTTGATTGTGAAGGTTATAGAAAGCGTAGAGAAAGTTCACTTATCGCCCTTGCTCATCGTATGGCTAGGAAAGTACAAAGGACACATTCAAGCGTAAAACTTGAACCAATGACTCCTCAAGAACGAAGAATTATCCATATGGCACTTGCAGATAATGAAGAAATAGAGACATTTTCAAAGGGTGAAGAGCCACATAGATACTTGATAATAAGAGAAAGAAAAGAACAGTCAGAATAAACTGTTCTTTTTTACTCTCCCCTTACTTATTTTTATAAAGATATATTGAAAAAAACATATATGCATGTTATAATAAAAATATGTTAAAGAATGTAGGTAAATATAATAAATTAAAACCCATAGACCTTGATAAATTCAAAACTTCAAATAAAAGTATGTCAAATACAGGAATTTCAACAGAGTCTTATGGTAATGTATGGTTTTTATTACCAAAAGGAAGAGCAATTTTTAAAACCTATGATGATGAAATTTATCCAAAAATAAAAAAAATAAGATACTTAAATGAACTTGTTTGTTGTGAACTTGCAAAGATACTAAATATTTCTTGTGCAGAGTACGAACCAGCAGTGAAAGAAAAAGATGGAAAAACAAAAAACGGACTTATTAGTTACAAAGTAAACAAACGATGGCAAAAGTTGGTAACAGCATATGATGTGTCTGAATATATAGGTTCTTTAAGTTTCAATGAAATATATGAAGAAATATATGAAAAAACAGAAGAAGATGGAATGATTTTAGATAAAAATTTTAAATTTGACTTATATAAACTGGTTTTTTTTGATTTGATGACAATGCAACAAGATAGACATTTTTGTAATATTCATATAATTGATGATAAAAAAAACAATTTTAGAAGTCTTGCACCTTTAATAGACAATGAAATGGCATTTGGTGTTCTTACGATAAATGATTATAAAAAAAACGGCAAGCCGTTAGATGTTCAAGATATTATAAAAGATATGGACTGTACACCATCAGTAAAATATATAAAAATGAATGATTTTTACACCTATACACATAGTTTGAGAGAATTGGTAGATTATGCGAAAGGAAAAACAAAATATTTTGAATTTTTACAAAATGCAATAAAAAATTTTAATATTAAATATGCCATAGAAAAAGTAGAAGATAAAGGAATTGTTATTCCTGAACAATATAAAAAATATATGATTAGATTGACTGACGAGATTAAAAGAGTTGTTGTAAATAAATTTAGAGAAGTTTGTGCAGATAACGAAGAAGAACAATATTTATAATCTAATAAAATATAACTAAATTATTGTTATTTTCATACTTTGTGCTATAATTAAAAATATGAGTACAATAGCACAGATTTCAACGCCACTTGGAAGTGGAGGTATCGCAATAGTAAGAATAAGCGGAGATGACGCTCTAGATATTGGGCGTAGTCTTTTTTATTGCAAAAAATTAGAAAATAATGACATAACTCCTAGACTTTTGTACCTTGGAGACTTTAAACTTAATGACGCAACCGAAAAATGTATGATGGTATATTTTAAATCTCCCTACTCTTTTACTGGAGAAGATGTGGTTGAATTTCAAATACACGGTGGAGAATATTTGGCTACAAAAGTTTTGGACAAAATACTAGAGAAAGGTGCAGTATTGGCACAAAATGGTGAATTTTCAAAGCGGGCTTTCTTGAATGGGAAAATGTCACTTGACGAAGCAGAAGCAACTATAGATATGATAAACGCAACAAGCGATGCTGAGATAAAAGCATCATCAAGGCTTGCACATGGAAAACTATTTGATGAGATAAAAAATATTCAAGACGAGTTGAAAGACAGTCTTGCAAATTTGGAAGTTGCACTTGATTATCCAGAGCATGATGATGAAACAAAGTCAGAAGAAATTGTTAAAAATATTTTAAAAAATGCTCTTAAAAGACTAAAAAAGTTAGATGAAACGCATGAAAGAGGAGAAAAAATAAAGTTTGGTATAGATGTTGCAATAGTTGGTAAACCAAATGTTGGGAAAAGTAGTATTTTAAATGCCTTGCTTAATGAAGACCGTGCAATTGTCACCGATATAAAAGGAACAACACGGGATACATTAAAAGAAACAATAAATTATCAAGGACTAAAAATAAATTTTATTGACACGGCAGGAATTCGTGAGAGTGACGATATTGTTGAAAAGATAGGAGTAGAAAAAAGTAAAAAAAGCATTGAAGAAAGCGACATCGTACTTTTTGTCCTTGATAGTAGTGAAAAAATAGACAAAGAAGATAAACAACTTGAAGAATTTATCGACCCTAAAAAAATAATTTATGTATTGAACAAAAGTGATAAAAAGAAAAAACTTAATATTGACGGTGCAATATATGTAAGTGCAAAAGAAAATATAAATATAAATTTAATATTTGATGAAATTTTAAAAAAGACTAAACTTGACAAAATAAATTATAGTGAGTTACAAATTACAAATAGACGGCATCACAATGTATTAAAAGAAGCCATTAAAGAGATAGAGTCAATTTTAAAAGAAGATATTATAACATTAGATATTTTTGATATGCAAATTAAAAAAATATGGAAAAAATTAGGTGAAATTACAGGAGAAACAGCAAATGAAGCGATAATTGACGAAATTTTCAGCAAATTTTGCTTAGGAAAATAGTATGGAAAATTATGATGCAATAGTAATAGGCGGTGGACACGCAGGAGCAGAAAGTGCACTAGCACTTGCAAGACTGGATAAAAAAACACTTATGCTAACCATTAGTTTGGATGCCATAGGTTTTTTACCATGCAATCCAAGCATTGGAGGAACAGCCAAAGGTCACCTTGTATGCGAAATAGATGCACTCGGTGGAGAGATGGGGGTTTGTGCGGACAAAAGTGCAATTCAAATAAGGATGTTAAATCGCGGAAAAGGACCGGCGGTGTATTCGCTTAGAGCACAGGTAGATAAACAACTTTATCACAACAATATGAAAAAAACGCTTGAAGAAAATGAAAATATAAGAATAAAGCAGGCGGAAGTTGATGAAATTTTGTGTGACGGCGACAAAATAACGGGAGTAAAAACAGCACAGGGAGAAACTTACTTTGCCAAAACAATAGTTATTTGTAGTGGAGTTTATTTGAAAAGTAGAATAATTATTGGAGAATATACTAAAAATAGTGGACCAAATGGATACCTAAGGTCAGAAACTTTAAGTGATAGTTTGAAAAAACTTGGCATTGAACTTAGACGCTTTAAAACAGGAACTCCCGCAAGAATGAATGGTAGAACCATTGACTATTCAAAACTTGTTGTACAGCATGGAGAGGATGATATTCAAACATTTAGTTTTATCACAAAGACTCCACCAAAAAATATTAGAGATTGTTATTTGACATATACAAATGAAAAAACACACAACGTTATACGACAAAATCTATCTAGGGCTCCAATGTACAGCGGAGTTATTAAAGGTGTTGGGCCTAGGTATTGTCCATCCATTGAAGACAAGATTGTAAGGTTTGCGGATAAAACCCGCCATCAAATTTTCTTGGAACCAGAAGGATTATATACAAATGAAGTGTATATTCAAGGTGTTTCCACATCACTTCCTGTGGATGTTCAAAAAGATATGTATAAAACCATAGAAGGCTTGGAAAATGCCGAAATTATGCGTGATGCTTATGCTATTGAGTATGACCTTATAGATAGCACCACACTTTACCCTAGCCTTATGCATAAAAAAATAAAAGGTTTGTTTTTTGCCGGTCAAATAAATGGAACAAGCGGTTATGAGGAAGCGGCGGCACAAGGAATTATTGCGGGTATAAATGCAAGCAGATATATTGACCAAAAAGAACCACTTGTTTTAAAAAGAAATGAAGCATATATTGGAGTACTTATTGATGACCTTGTTACAAAAGGCACAAATGAGCCTTATAGGATGATGACATCGAGAGCGGAATACAGATTACACCTAAGACAAGACAATGCTGACACAAGGCTTACACCGATTGGTAGAAGTATTGGACTAGTAGATGATGTAAGATGGGAAATATTTGAAGAAAAACAGCGACAAATATCTCAAATTTTTGAACTTTTAAATAAAAAATATAAAGTAGAAGAAATAAAAGATTTATATATCGAAAAAAATGAGAGTGTGCCAGAAACGTCTCAGACAATAAAAAAGATGATAAAAAGGTCAAATATAGATATATTTGATGTCAATTCAAAATTTCATTTGTTTGATAATTTTTCAAAGCGTGCACTTGAATATGTCAATACACAGGTAAAATTTGAAGGATATTTACAACAAGAAGAAGAAGATATAGAAAATTTTAAAAAACAAGAAAATATGATTATTCCACTTGACATAGACTACAAAAAATTAAAAGGACTTAGAATTGAAGCACAACAAAAACTTGACAAAATTAGGCCATCTTCAATAGGACAGGCTTCTAGGATTTCAGGTGTCTCACCTGCTGATGTTACAATTTTAATTATGTATATAAAATCAATGAGGTAAAAATGAAACAAATTTTAAAAACTCTTTTTGATAGATATCAAATAGAATATACAGAAGAAATGCTAGAAAAACTTAACAAATATTATAATATTGTGTTAGAGCAAAATCAGACAATGAATTTGACGAGAATTGTATCAAAAGAATATTTTGCTATAAAAAATATACTGGACAGTATTTTACCAATAAAAATTATACCAAATGGTGCCACTGTTGTGGATGTTGGAACAGGTGCAGGACTTCCGGGTATACCCATTAAAATACTTCGTCCTGATATAAAGTTGACGCTCATTGATAGTTTGCAAAAAAGAGTAAACTTTTTAAAAAAAGTTGTTGAAATTTATGAATTTAAAGATGTAAAATGTGAACATTCGCGAGCAGAAGATTTTGCTAAAGATAACAGAGAATGTTTTGATGTTTGTGTTTCCCGTGCCGTTGCAAGATTAAATACACTTTGTGAATATTGCCTACCTCTTGTAAAAATAAATGGAATAATGATAGCATACAAAAGTTTAAAAGCAAAAGAAGAATTAAAAGAAGCAAAAAAAGCAATAAATATTCTCGGCGGTAAAATTGAGAATTTGCAAAATGTGATAATTAAAGAAGAAAATAGTATAAGAACAAATATAATAATAACAAAAATTAAACAAACTCCACTCACCTATCCAAGACCAAAAAACTTACCAAAAACAAAGCCAATAATTTAAAAAATACAAAAAACTCGCAAAATTAGCGAGTTTTTTCATCAAAATATGCAATTTTTTGTGTATTTTCTTGCTTCTTTATATATTTTTCGAGTTCAATATTATAATCATATAAGATTTTCTTGGTATCTAAATCATCATATTCATATAAATATTCTTCTTTTAATTGTTCATAAGATAAAGGTTTTTTATCAGTTATAAAAGCAAGACATTTTATAATATTTTTTTCAGATAAGTTTGTGTTTTCGTGATTCATTAAAAATATTAAAGTAGATATATCTTTTAATTTAATGCTATTGTCTATTATTTGTTGACATATTTCATCATCACAGTAATAATTTAAAAGAATATCATATGCTTTTCCATAAGAACCAGATAATTTCTTTATGTATTTTAAATAATTTTCAATTAGATTATCAGGCATAACAACATTAGAATTTAATGAATATGATAAAAGACATTTTGTATAATGTTTTGCATAATTTTGAATTCTATTTTTTGTAATATTTAATTTTTGCAAATGGTTGTTATATTTTTGTGATTCAAACTTTTTATATTAATCATTTTTTATTAGCATTTGTGTTTGCCCATGCGGTTGCAAATGCCGAATTTTGTAATTTGATATCATTAAGAAATTTATCTAGAATTTGACTTGCGTATGTGCGTGCATCGTGTTCCATTTCTGAAGTGTAATAAACATTAAAGAATAAACCTTCTTCATCATAAAAAATTCTATAGGTTTCTGCATCAAAGTTATTAACAGGAAATTTAACTTCGTTGTGCACATTTATTTTTTTTGAATGATTTATATTATGTATTTGGTATTGATGCCTTAGTTCGTGTGCAATTGTGTCTAAAACAACATGCAAATTAGAACCTAAATATTTTTTATTTATAGATATTAACCCTAGAAAATTTGAGCCATATAAATCATTTTTAGTTTTAACAAAATCTAATATAATTTTATCATCGTCTGGGATGGCAAGGTCATTCATACAATACTGAGCAAACAAATAGCAAAGTTCCATTTTATTTTCTTTACTTCTAAGTGAATTATTTTCTAAAAAATAAACGAAATTTTTTATTACTTCTTTTTTATCTTGATTTTTTATTTCCATAAGTTCATTTTATTCTCATTTTCAGTAAAAGTCAAGAACCATATTATTTTAAAGTAAGTCAATTTTTATTGATTTTTTGACAATTTATGATATAATTAAAACATAGTAATATAATTTATTTATTTTGGAGAAAATATGGGTAAAACAATTGCTTTTGCTAATCAAAAAGGCGGAGTTGGAAAAACTACAACCTGTATAAATGTTGCTGCGTATATGGCGGCTATGGGTCAAAAAGTTTTGATAATTGATATGGACCCACAAGGCAATGCAACAAGCGGTGTGGGTATCGAAAAGAACAATGATTTAAAAACTCTTTATAATGTAATAGATAAAGAAGTGATTATTGATGAAGTCATCTTACCTACCACTTTGGTTAATTTAGATGTTATTCCGTCAACGGTTGACCTGGCTGGAGCGGAAATTGATTTGGTTCAAATGCAAGCGAGAGAAAATGTTGTAAAAAAAGCATTGGATAGAATAAAAGATAAATATGACTTCATTCTTATTGACTGTCCGCCATCACTAGGATTGCTTACTGTAAATGCGTTGACCGCTGCTGATTCTGTTATAATTCCTATTCAATGTGAATTTTTTGCACTTGAAGGACTGACACAACTTATGAACACAATACGGCTTATAATACATCATTTAAATCCTTCACTTAAAATAGAGGGAGTTGTTCTTACTATGAAAGATAATCGCTCAAATCTTGTGGCTCAGGTAAGCGAAGAAGTTCGAAAGTTCTTTAGTACAAAAGTTTATGATACATATATTCCAAGAAACATACGTTTAGCGGAAGCGCCAAGCCATGGACTGCCTATACTTTTATATGATACATCATCAAAAGGTGCAAATGCTTATCAAAGTTTGGCGGAAGAAATATTAGATAGAAATGAAATAAGTTATAAAAAAATAACTAAAAATACAAAAATAAAAACAAGGAGTATATAAAATGGCACAAAAGAAAGGCTTAGGAAAAGGTTTGGGTGCACTGCTTTCAATATATGATGAAGAAGTAGCCGAACTTGAAAAAGATGAAAAAACAAAAACAGAAACAAAAGATATAACAGATTCAATACAAAAGACTTCACAGGGTGTAAATGAGATATTGATAGAGAAAATTCATGCAAATCCAAATCAGCCTCGTAAAAATTTTGATGCTGAGGCATTAAATGAACTTGCTGCATCTATTCGCACGCATGGAGTAATACAACCGATAGTTGTAAATAAAGATGGCGATGGATATCTTATTATCGCTGGTGAAAGAAGATGGCGTGCAGCAAAGATTGCGGGATTAGATACCATTCCTTGTATTGTAAAGAACTATACAGAACGCCAAATCAAAGAAATATCAATTATAGAGAACCTGCAAAGAGAAGACCTTAATCCAATTGAAGCCGCAAGAGCAATCAAACAACTTATGGATGAATATAACTTTACACAGGAAACAGTTGCAGACAGAATTGGTATAAGCCGTCCTAATATTGCAAATACATTAAGGCTTTTATCTCTATCCCCTGAAGTTATAAAACTTGTTGAACAAAATAAACTTACCGCAGGGCATGCAAGATGTTTGGTGGTAATTACAGATCCAAGAGCACAATTAAAATTTGCAACGGCTGCTTGTGACGGAAAAATTACAGTAAGGGAGTTGGAAAAACTTGTAAAACAATATTTAAATCCAAGTGCAAAAGCAAAACACGAGCCACCACAACAAAGTTTGGAGTTAAAAGAACTTATAGATGAGATGCAAAGAGTGTTTGCAACCAAAGTAACTGCTATTGGAAGCGATAGAAAAGGGAGAATATATATAGACTATTATTCTCGAGATGATTTAGATAGGATATCAGAATTATTACAAATACTAAAAACTAAAACATTAACGCTTAAAGACTTAAGAGAATTTAACAAAAAGTAATAGTACATTATAATTCAAAATATTGTAACATATCGAAATTTATAAATTAAAAACCTTTAAAATAAAGGTTTTTAATTTTTTATTTAAAAAAAGTTATCCACAGGATTTTTGCCTTAAATTATATAATTTTTTTAATATTTAAGAAAAAAGTCTATAAAATTGTCCACAAAATCAACAAAAATGTGGATAACTATGTGCAAAACTAAAAAATGTTTCACGTGAAACATTTATCACAAAAAG
>CALWOY010000045.1 GCA_944383255.1 uncultured Clostridia bacterium | reverse complement strand
CCAAGAAAAACCCAGTTAAGCAAAATTCTGGCCAATATGGGGCATACTTCCCATTTCTAATTAAATCATTAAAAGTAATTAATGACCCATTTAACGCATATACACTACCACTTCCAGTTATATTTCCAATAGAAAAACCATATGACCTCAAATCTTTGTTAGCCATAACATTTATTGTTAATGAACTAGAAGAAATTGAAGTATTGGCTGAACTACTTGAATAAGTACTATCCACAAATACTGGATATGTTCTAGAAATGTCATGGAAACTTGTAGTTTCTATGTTGTTTTCATCATATAACTGTAAGGTTACTTGCTGAATGTTATTAAAATAAAAATTAATTTCTGTAGTTGATGTTATTCTGTTGCTAGAAGTATATTCTCGATTGCTCTCTGGCAAATCAACGATACTAGTTACACCCTTTAAATTAACTTTTTGTGTAATTCTTTTTACATTACCACTAGCTATATTACTACCCCATCCCGACATCATATCTAGATAACTAATTCCATCAGGAGACGAAGTGGAAAACGAGATTGTATAATATTCATTATATGGAATATAAACCGTCCTAGAACCAGCTTCTACACTTCCCAACATTGCAATATTATCCAGAGAAGGATTGCCATATAATTCACTAAAAGACGTAACAAGCCTGATTGTCGTAGTAAAATCATTGTTTTCAATTCTTGTTATAGATGACGCATCAACCTCTTCATACTCATAAAAATTAAATTCAATACTTTGCCATCTCCCACGAGAATGAAGTGTCACTCTATAATAGCTTGCAACATTCCCAAGATGAAATTCATAATCATTACTGTTAGGCTCAACATAAACATCCTCCGTATTATTATCTAACTCCAAGCTAGAATTTCCATTAGTAAAAAAACTAGCACTACTTGCCGAAAAACTCAACGATTCTCTATAATAATCACCATAAGCAGCATTATCAAAGAAAATCCCATTTGAACTTGTAGATATTTCTGTTGCTATAATATCAGTAGTAGATGCTACATTTCTTTCAACATCTATTATAGGAAAATTATAGTATGTACCTGAATTTATCGACTTTGTACCTGAACTAGTACCATCCATAATATTATAGAGATATTCATAAGTGTCATCTTCAACTTCTATACCATAATAAGGATCAAATTGCATAACTTTAGTTTCTACAAAAATGTTTCCAACACCCTTTAAGACTTTCATGTTTCGCCCATGCATAACACCGCTAGTATCAGAAACCCATAAAGATGAATCCCCTACTTTCTGCGTTCCACTTATATTAGATGAAATCCTTGAACTTGAAGTATAAACATCATTTACAAGAGAGGATGAACCTCTACCTATCATTCCGCTAGAACTTCCGCCGTCAATTCCTATTTCGCTGTAATAGAAGCATTGTTGAACATAGCTAGATGCATTCCCAACTAAACCACCAATATATCCTCTATTGGCATCTATGCCAACAGTTGAAAAACTTCTATAAATAGCACCAGAAGAGGAACCAATCAATCCTCCAATATAAGCAGTCGAAGAAGAACTTGAAGAAGTAATAAATCCACTAACACCACAATTTATAATAGTGCCCGCATTGTTACCTACAAGACCTCCAAGAGTTGAAATGCCAGAACGAATGCTTATACCTTGTAAAAACAGATTTCTTATAGTTGCCGAGCGTGAAGTGTATCCGAAAAGCCCTTGACATCCCACACCAGAATCGGTGGTTTCATTTATAGTTAATCCAGTAATTTTATAACCACGTCCATCAAAAATTCCACTGAAACCTCTTACTGAATTAATACCAATAGGAGTCCACAGCTTGTCAGCTATATTAATATCTCTAGTTAGATAAACCGTATAACCACTATAATCATTTCCATTGTTAACCTCCTCAGCAAAACCAGCAAGTGCAGATGCACTACCAATAGGTAAAGAACGCCCAGGCATCGTCAAAGGCTCAGTTGCATAATCTGCCCATTTTTCTGAAATATCAGAAATATTGTTTGTTTCTGCTGAAGCAATTGTGTTTTCTGTTACATTTTTTGCATTATTAGTTGGAGCCAAATACACACAAAAAGCAGATATTGCCATTATAAACGACAACATCAAGGAGAAGATTATCCCCATTTTAAATTTCGATGTTTTAGGACTTTCCATACTCAAACACTTCCTTTGTTTAGTTTTAATTATATTATAATTAATATACTAACTCTTGGCAAATGTTTAACACAATTTTGACAAAAAGTATAAATTTTCACATTTGAAATTGTATATTAAAATAAGCCACAGAAATCACTCATGGCTATATAAAGAATCTCATCTTAATAATAGAATGAAAAAACATAAAAAATAATATTATAAAAATGTTTTTAATTTTGCCTTTTTTGTGGTAAATTATATATATCATGGAGTTTTATATGAAAAAAACATTATATTTTGCATTTTTTGCATTAATGTTGTTTGTTATTAGTGGTTTTGCATCGCCAAATATGCTTACTTATGCAGATTTACCTGAAGAAGTTACAATGGAAAATTTGGACATTTCTTTGTATGCCACTATGGGCGATTATGACCCACTTCCAAATGAAAATAATGAATATTCTCTTGATTTCCAAAATTTTGATGAAAATAATACCATCACTACTGCAAACAACCCTTATGGAACTTATTACATTGGTGTAACACTTGATTGTCAACCAAGTTATGATGGGCTAAGTGATGATGCAAAATTTCAAATATTTAATGATGTAAGAAACAATATTTATATTAATGGTAACAAAGTGGAATTCACTAATAATGAAGTGATAAATGAAAATAATTACATAATTTATTGTCCAGACCGCTCAGATTATTATATAAACACTAAAATATTTATTAGAATAACTCCAATTAAAGCAGGTATAACTATTATTTCATGTGATGTCTACAATACTTCTGCAAACTTAACATTAAATTGCAAATATGCCACCCCAAGCACACTTTCACTAGAGTATGACACAAATTTAACTAACCAATTATACGAAAATTTCCAACCTATTACTTTTACAGCAGTGCCAAATTATCAAAATTGGCTTGACCAAAATACCCCTTTTCATTTTGAATGGGCAATTAATTCTGAAATCGTAAGTGAAATAAGTTCAAACTCATTTACATTAACAAAAAATCTAATTCAAATCGGCAATTATATTATTACAGTTTCCATTAATGACACCATACTTCAAGCATCTGCAGAGATTCATGTTAATACAGAAGAAGGATATATAGTCACCATAGATATTACTGGAGAACTTGAATTTGTGCATGGTGAATATCGTCAGCCAATCCAATTTACCGCAAGTATCCCTGTACAAGAAACTTATACAGTTGATTGGTTTATGAAAGCACCAGATAATAGCATATTTAATTATCAATCTACTTCACCATCTTACGAGTTTATTTCAACACAATACTCAATAGGTGATTATAAAGTTTTTGCAGTGGTCAGATATAATGGTAACAATTATTATTCACAAGTTTCTACTATTAGAGTTAAGCCAGTTGAACTAGAAGGAAATGTTAATATCACGCTCAATGTCTCAGAATACCAAAACGAATACACTGGTCTTACAGCTTATGAATTTTCAATTGATGCAAAAAATTATTTTAAAAACGAAGATATAATTTGGTTTGTAAGTATCCAAGACGATTCAAGCATTGGAGTTGTGAGAAGACAAATTGGATATACATTCAACTTCCAACCAACTAGAGCAGAAAACTATTTAGTCTCAGTTTACAGTCTGGAAGGAAGTCAGCTAAATCCTCTTGCAAGTCAAGAAGTTACACCAAGGCGAATTGGACAGAATTATGTCTTTTGGATATATTTATTAAGTATTACTGGTGCTATTATAATTTTGGGTGTTGTATCGATTATTATTTCAAACAAAGCACGAGAAAAAATTTGGTGACAAGCAAAAATGCCATAAAAAATGGCATTTTTTTCCAAAGTTTATTCCAAATCCCAAAGCAACAATTTTATATATAAGCAGTGTGACAGAAATAAATCATCACTTACAATTTTGAGTTTTAATATTGGCAGTTGAGAGGAGTGCGTGCAAAAGGTATAACATCTCTTATGTTGTCCACGCCAGTTAAATACATAACCAAACGCTCAAAACCCATACCAAAACCAGAATGTATACATGAACCAAATTTTCTGAGATTTAAGTACCAATCGATACTTGAGACATCTACCCCATGTTGTTTACAACGTTCAAGCAATACATCATAATTATCTTCCCTTTGGCTTCCACCCATAAGTTCACCTGCAAGCGGAACCACAAGGTCAACTGCAGCAACTGTACGATTATCGGCATTAACTTTCATATAATATGCTTTTATATCTTTAGGCCAATTTTTTATAAAAACAGGACCCTTAAAATACTCTGTAATATACTTTTCATGTTCTTTCGCGATATCAGATTCGTAAGTTGGTTCGAATTCCCATTTTTTATCAGATTTTTTGAGTAAATCAATTACATCTTTATGATCAATACGAGCAAAATGACTAGAAACCAGTGCATTTAATTTATCTAAAAGCCCATTTGCAACAAATTTATCCAAAAATTCAAGTTCGTCAGGACATTTTGACATAACATATCGCACAACGCTTTTTAACATATCCTCTTCAATATCCATAAGCTCATCAAGGTCACAAAATGCAATTTCTGGTTCAATCATCCAAAATTCGTTGGCGTGTGTTTTAGTATTGCTATTTTCAGTCCTAAATGTAGGCCCAAATGTGTAAATCTTATTAAATGCCAGTGCAAATGCTTCACCATGAAGTTGTCCACTTCCTGTTATAAAAGCAGTTTTCCCAAAAAGGTCTTTTGTCATATCCACTTTTCCGTCGTCAGTTTTAGGTAAATTATTTAAATCTAGTGTAGTAACTTTGAACATTTGGTCACTGCCTTCACAATCAGCAGTGGTTAAAAGTGGAGTATTTACATAAACATATCCGTGTTCTTGGAAATATGTATGCACAGCCATTGCCGCCACGCTTCTAATCCTAAAAACAGCACCAAATAGGTTTGTTCTTGGTCTAAGATATGCAATTTCTCTCAAAAATTCAACGCTATGACGCTTTTTCTGTAATGGATAAGTACTATCAGTCGCACAAAATACATCAACTTTTGTTGCAACAATTTCAAAAGGCTGTTTATTCTCTGGTGTCAAATGCACTTCACCCTCAACAATAACAGTTGAACCAGTATTCAACTTTGAAACCATACCATAATTTTCAAGAGTGTTTTTTAATATAACTTGTGCAGACTTAAAACAAGTGCCGTCACTAAAATCCAAAAAAGCAAAATCTTTGCTTGCCCTTACACTTTTTACCCATCCACCAATTTTTACAACTTTGTGGTTGTATTGGCTAATGTCTTTATATATAGATTTTATTTCATCTTTCATAATATTCTCCTTTAATAAATGCTGTTATATTTGAATTTGTTGTAATCACAAGTTCATGAAGTGCACGCGTACATGATGTGTAAAGAAAATTTCTATCTAAAAAAGTTTTATAGTTTTCCTTTTTAGCATTTGGAACTATGACCATATCAAACTCAAGTCCTTTGCACATAGAAACTGGCATAATCATTAGTTTGCTTAGTGGCATATTTCGGTTCATTAAACACAAATCTTCCAACTCCCCAAGATATTCATAGTACCGCTGTGCTTCCTGAGTTGTTTTGCAAATTATTGCTATTGTATCATAATTTTTAGCATTTTTTACTACTTTTTCAATAATTTTTACTTCATTTTCAATATTTTCGCTAAATTTTATAGCAACCTTTTTACCATGCCTATGAACTGGGTCACTATGTGCCTCTTTAATGCTATTACAAAAGTTTGTAATTTCATATGTACTTCTATATGTTTTTTCAAGACCAAAAATTTGTTTCGCCCCAATTACTTTTGCATATTTATTTTCGTCATTGTTTGTCATTATCTTTTCAATACATTGATTTATATCTCCCAAAATACATTTTGGGCAGTCAAATATTTCATTGAAAATTTCAAATAATAATATAGAATAATCTTGATATTCGTCAATAACCAAATATTTTACATTGCGCTTTTTCAAACCAAGCATATAATGTTTTATATATAAAATCGGAGCAATATCTTCAAACTTTAATAAATTTTTGCTAGAATATTCGAATTTTAAACCTATTTTATCCAAAAAATCACTATAAATGTCTGTAAGAGATATTTTATCAAACATTGTGTAAAGCAGTCGTTTGACTCTTTCTGCAACCTCGTCAACATTTTGTTCAATGTTTAATTTGTCAATTACATAATCTGCTATCCAATTTATTCTAATAGCAGGAGTTTTTTGAATATACTTTTTATTGTATAGTTCTTCGAGATCCTCCGCTTTAATTTTTATATCGCCAAAATTCAAGTCCTTCGGTTTAAAACTTAAATTCATATAAGTTTTTAAGTATTTTTTTAAACTTTCGGCAAATTCTATACAATTTTTGTATGCCACTATATTCAAACGGTCTAAATCATCTGTAATCTCGTCAAGCATATTTTCTCTTGAATCAAACTGATTGGTTAAGCCTGATAGTTCTTCTTTTGCGAGTTCAACAAAAGTTAAATTTTGTATGTTTTCTTCCCCAAGTGATGGCAAAACTTGTGAAATATAGTCACTAAAAACATAATTTGGTGACAATATAAGTATATCACTAGATGTAATTTTATCTCTTAAACTATATAGAAGATAGGCAACTTTATGAAGTGCTATCGATGTTTTGCCACTTCCAGCAACTCCTTGTACAAATAGAACATTTTCATCATCTCGAATCAATTTATTTTGTTCACGTTGAATCGTGGTAATGATGTTTTTCATTTTGTCAGATGCATTTTTTGAAAGTTCGTTTTGTAAAATATCATCATTTATGGTTAGACTACTATCAAAACAATACTTTAGGTTAGCATCCTTGATTTTAAATTGTCGTTTATTGGTTATCTCACCTTCTATCACGCCTTTTGGGGCGACATAACTAGCCTTACCTATTTCATAATCATAATACAATGACGAAACCGGTGCACGCCAGTCACATACTAGTGGAATTTGTCCGCCATCCACCAAATTAAAAATTCCAATATAGTAACTATTTTTTTTACCACTAGATAAAAAGTCTATCTTACCAAAATATGGTGATAGACGCTGTCTTTTAAATTTATAAAGTTGTCTAGTTTCTTCATTTATCAGTGACTCTTCTTTGTCCATTTCGTCACCACCAGAAACTATTTCTTCATCATCAAGAAAATAATATTGCTCGGAGTAATAACTTTTCAACTTTTCAAATTCAATACTTAAATCACTTATTTTTTTTTGAGTTTGAGCAACTTTTTTATCTAAAACTAACGTTATTTTATTTAAATATTCAAGTTCATTATCATATTCAATTTTGTCCATATTACCACTCGCTTAAATTACCAAAATAACTGTATGTGTTTTGTGGATTATCTGAGGTACTAATTCCATCAAATGGCTCACCATTTATCACATAACCACAAACATCTTCTACTGGTCGACAAAAATTATCTATTGTAAGTTCCTCTAATGTTATATTTTGACCAATGCTTGTTTTTCTTGAAAGTTTAAGTGCACAATTTTGAGCTGTTCTAAAATATCTTGCACCATAATTATAACTACTTATAGATATCTCTACTTGCAAAGCCTTTTGATCATTGCCAAGTGCATAATAATTTTTTATTATTTGTACATTTATCCCAGAATTCAATAGATAAGAAGATATGTCAATTTTTAAATTGCTAGTCGTCCTATCAAATGTAACAATAGCAATACATGAATGATGTTGTTCATCTATTGTTTTAGTATAATCTACTGTATATCTGTTATTATTCTTAGATACTTGTAATGAATATGCCTCCAAAATAGAACCATTTTCATCGACATAATTACAACTAAAAGAATTTCCAAAACCGCTTACATGTAAAAAACCCTCATCATACGCAATCATAATTTCTTTATTTGTGTCTGAAATCAAATCAAAACATTGCACAACTGCTACAGCCATGCTTTCTTCTAGATTTACAATATCTAGGTTATTAACAATGGTATTAATTTTCTCCCTATCCTCACTAATAGAAAATGAGGTCTGAGAAACTTCGGTTACAATTTCATCTTGAACCATCAAGAGTTCATCTGTAAAAAACTGGTAAATAGAATCTGCTGTAGATACAATATTAGGTAACTTTGCTTCTCCGCAACCACTAACGAATACTAAAACAAGAGCCAATAATAGCATAAAAAGATATGACTTTTTCATTACTCCTCCATATGTTAATATTTTACTAGATTTTTTAAATTATTACAAACAAATATTACATCTTAATTTTTTTAAATATTGTTTTTTATCTGGTGATATCCTAAAACTTTCACAAGCCTTTTGAATTGCTTTATTATGAACAAAGTTATCTTTTATCAATTTATTTTCAAAAAGTGGCAATGTGACCTCATATTGTTTTACTAGTGCAACAGAAAAATACCAACTTTGAGCCATTTTAACATAATAATTTTCGCTACAAAAATTCACTAAATTAAAATGGTTAATATTAAAATTATCATCCAAAAAATAATCAAGTAATATTACAATTGCAAAACGTTTGGTAAAGGAATTTTCACTTTTTAACCATTTTTTTACGCATTTTTCAAATAAATTAGGGTATTTTTTAACAATTTTTAAATTTGCACAAGTAACATCACAAGTTGCCCAATTATCAATAAATGGCAAAAATTCTTCAATTAAATCAATTACTTTGTCCACATCTTTTAAATATCCAATCATAAGTCCATGCACTATATTTTCATCTGTGTTTTTATGCGGAATATCATATAAAAACTGCGCCCCATAACTTGTGAGCGCATATTTTTTTGCTATTTTTTTTGCAACTGGAACACGCAAAAATATATCAGTTTTACCTGGTACAATACTTGATGAAAATTTGGCATAACGCTCATCTTTAAAATTTTGTATCTCAGTTTGAATAATATTCATATATTTATAATACAAAATTTAAATAAAAAAAGCAAGTTATTTAATACCTGCTTTCTGTGTATTAACGAGCATGTTCGTTTTCATTCGTATTCTTTTTTGCAAAATCTTTAAGTTGCCTTAATCTTGCTTTTTCATCATCGGTGAGCTCTTCATTTTTTAAATATTTGTAATAAATATCTAAATCTCTTCTATGTGCGTGGTCATCACCTTTTACGAAATAATGATGGATGAAACTTGACATTCTTTTCATTTGTTCTGGTGTAACAAAACCAAATTCTGCCGAAGGAGCATAGTATGTAAGTGGTTTAAAACGCTTCAAAACATCTGGTTGAACAACAAAAGTATATCCATCTTCAGGTTCAAGGTCATTGATATCCTTTGCAATCATAACACCAAGACCTTCTTTGTGTGGTATGATGTAATATTTGTCATGATATTTTAAAAACAAGCGATAGTGCTCAGAAACTAAGTCAGACTTTGTATCTACATCATATACCGTATCACCATATCTCAATGTTGCATTATAGAGTTTACCTATAAAGAGTTCATTACAACGATGTGGTGACTGTGTTGGATCTTTTGATAATTTAAATAGATCTAAAATACTCATATTTCCTCCTTGTACGATTAATCATAACATATTGTATAAATTTTGTCAATACACACATTTATCAAAAAATAATTTTGCGTTTAAATTAAAAATTTTATCAATATCATCATTTTTATAACCATTTTTAATCAGAATTTTATATAAATTATGAATATCGTTATAAGATTTTAGATTTTGTGGCAAATCATCTGTACCAAAAAAATCAGATCCTATGCATAGATTATCAACACCAAAATTTTGCACAAAGTAATCAATATTCTTAACTATATCATAAATTTCTACATTTTTGAGTGAAATATATTTACCAACAAAATATAACCCTATAATGCCACCATTCTCGATTATATCTTTAATTTGATTTTTTGTTAAATTACGCCTATCACAAACGATATCACAAAAACCAGTGTGTGAACATATAATTGGACGTTCTATTACATTTAAAACATCGCAAAAAGAGCGATAATTTAGATGTGCACAATCAATTAAAATATTACTTTTTTCACATTTTTTTATTAAATTTTTGCCAGCATTTGTTAAACTACTGTTACTATATGCACCACCTGCGAATCTGTTTGCATAGTTCCATGTAAGTCCTATATATGTAGGTTTAATTTTCAATATTTCATCAAAATCATCATTACTTAAAAAACCAATATCTTCAATAGCAATTTTGCAAAAATCATATTTTTTAATAATTTTTTTTGATTTTTTTATAAAATTTAATGGATTTTTTAATTCTGTTGTAAAAACTGGACACAAAAGCATATCTAGATAGTTTTTATTATTTTCTAAATAATCTATTATTTTGTCATCTTTAAGTTTGGTTAAAAAATCATTGTGAAGGTCAATCATAATTCCTCACAAAATTAAAAATATTTTTTACTGAAACATATTGATTTTTGTATATATTTTCTAAATTTGTAATTCCAATTGGATGAGATAAATTGTCGTGGCCAAGTTCTACCGTTAAACTAGGAATATTTTTTAGACATAGATAATCACTAAGTCCTCCTACTGAGTTTTTTGAAATTATGCTTTTATAACCTAAATTTTTAGCAAATTTTTTCGCTAGAATTTTTGTTTTATGTCTTAATCTCTTGCTACCACCGTCAAAACCATGATAAATAACTTGACCTTTTGAATGATATGTAAGTGAAAGCATAATATCATATTGACTTATAAATTCAATTAAATTAACATTTTCAACTTCACTACAAGGCTCTTCACCAATAAAATTCTCTGGCCCTGGTAAAAGTTTGTTATACTTTCCATTTCCCCAATTGGCGTCAAAATTTACATTAAGGTCAACACCACGCCCATTTGCTTTCCATTTTGAAAAATCGATTGAATAATTATTCAACCGTAATATCATATCTTTATATTCAAAAGGAATTGTTTCTATTCCACCAAGGCACAATTCTATACCATCTGGATTTAATAGTGGAATGAAAAAACAACCGTATGGCAAATCATAGTCTTTTAATAATTTCATTACAACAAATGACGAAATAAACTCTCTTGCGTGAATGCCACCAGTGATTAAAAATTGTTTGCCCAAAAATTCACCTTTATGAAATGCAATAAGGTCTCGATTAAAAAATGACTTTCCATAACAAAAGTGTTCAATTTTTTCATCATTTATGAAACTTTTAAAAGTTTTATGCAAAATTCTATAATCATCATTAGGACAAGCATTCATTCTCACTCCAAATAAAATTTAACAACTTTTTATATGAAAAAAATTGTTGTCTTGTTACTACAAGACAACAATAGTAATTCCGGGGTTTTTATGATTTAAGTCTTTGTCCCAATAATGTGTGGAAAGGCTTGTTAAAATTTGAAAGCATTTTTCATTTGAAATATCCCATTCATCGCCATAAAGATAGTCTTTTATTTTATTTTGATTTTTGAGTTGTCTAAGGTATCTTCTAAGTTCCAAACAAATCGCCCCACCCACTCCATGCGAACCATAGCCATGAATAATCTTTACAACCTTTACACCAGAATTTTTATATATTTCAAAATTTATATCTAGTATTGCAAGTGCCTCAGAAACTGAGGGTGAATTTTCTTTTAAGTTTAACTCTGCGTAGTCCATTTATTGCTCCGCATGTTTTCTTTTTCTTAAATAATCTACCAAAAACAAAACACCAAGCAAGACAAACCCGCCACATAGAATCACAACATACCAGACATTTGTATTAACCTGTATTGTCCAAGTAGAAATCTGGCGGTCACTATTCTCCGTAGTTATATCCCATTCGTGATAATAAACCCCGTTGGCATAATGATAAACTCTATCAGCATCGCTATGAAGTTTTGAAGATGTTGTGCCATAACTATAAACAAAATTTGTTGGAACAACTGATGCAATTTGCTCGTCGGTTAAATCTGTATTTTGTTGTAAAAGTTCTGTTGAATAAGCAGTTATATATTCGGCAAGTGTCTGATTTTCTGCATATTGAGTGTTTAGCCCGTATACCGTAGTTCCTGTACTTATAACACGATTGGTAAAAAAACCTTTTTCAACTACACTCGTATCTTCATTTAAAGCCGCTATTAACTCAGTATATTGCATATCCGAATTAAAATAATAATAATGCAGAGCAGAAGAAAAATTCAGTGTGTATATAATGCCAATTTCTGATAGCGCAGGTAAAATTGCTCCAGTTGGACAACCAGCAATAAGCAAAAGTTTGTCTTGCTGAGTAAGTGCTTCATCAGAATTTACTCGAGTCACAAAATTTTGCTGTAAATTCATAAAGTAGGTGTTAAATCTTTGCATAACACTATTTTTTAAATCTGTAACCGTATCTGCTTCCACACCAAGTTCAGTCAACTCACTGTCTACAAAAGGGATATAAAACATTTGAGTTACAGTTCCATCGGTATTTTGTGATAAAGAATATGTTGGTGCGTTCGCACAGCCACATAAAAAAATTGAAAAAATACAAACAAATATTGCTAAAATACTTTTTTTCATACTCACTATAATATCATATTTATTACAAAAACAAAAATAATATTCAACTTTATATAACCAAAACTTGAAAAACTCAATAATTTTGTGTATACTGAAAAATATGCTGATGTGGTGAAACGGCAGACACGCTAGATTCAGGGTCTAGTGCTCGAGAGGGCGTAGGAGTTCAAATCTCCTCATCAGCACCAAACGCGCACATAAATGTGCGTTTTTTTGTCTGCCGTTTCACGGGGTCCCCAAAATAGTACCTACGGAAACTTTTTGGGGAAAAGGAAAAAATATATATTATATAGACAAAGAGATTATTATGAAAGATTATGATATTTTTTTATCTTTTTTAGTCTTATATTACTAAATATAGGCTTTTTTTAATTTTACATTTATAAAAATCTACTTAATAATCGCTTTAAAATCCGCCCCATAACTTTTTTCTTTTAACTTCACATCCTCGCCATAGTTTACAATTTTTATTTTTATATTTGCATAGGCAGAACCAGAGTTAACCTTCTGAAAACTTGCATCCTCGCCATAGCTAACCATTTTAACTTTTGCATCTTCCCCATAATCAACAACTGTAAAGTTTACAGTTTGTCCCTTTAACATTTTAAAATCTGCTTTTGTATATCTCATTTTTTTCTCCTTATAATTAAATTCTATATTATCACCCTCAAATTCTCATATCTTCGTCATTTCATAATAATTTCTTTGTTCTTTAACACAAATTAGTTCTTTTAAGCCTATTAGACAGATGAAAACATTATAAATCGACACCTATTCTCCATTAGATCTCCTTTTTAAACATATAGTAAATGAAGCTTATATAAACCGTATTGAATATCGTAAAAACTTTGAACCATCAATAAGTGTCATAAATGATATAACAGAAGCCTGCAATTCATCACTTGAAGAATTTTTCTATTATGACATTGATCAATATGTTAATGACAAACAAATTATTTCACTCTTAAAGAAAGTAAAATCCGACACAAAAAAAGCTATAATTCAAATACTCGAAGATTTGTAATAATTTCAACATACTGTAAAATTATAAAACACACAACATAAATTTGCTGTGTGTTTTATTTTGCTCTAATTTATTTTACGCACCCTCGCCTTCTATTATCATCTTATCGGCAACAAGTGCTATAAATTCTCCATTGGTTGGTTTATCATTTGAAGTATAAACTTTAAGTCCAAAAATCGAGTTTATATTTTCTATTTTCCCCCTATTCCATGCAACTTCAATGGCATGTCGTATTGCACGTTCAACTTTGCTGGCACTTGTGCCAAACTTTTGTGCTATTGCCGGATATAGTTTTTTGGTGATCGAGTTTATTATTTCCGGTTGGTCTATAG
>CALWOY010000044.1 GCA_944383255.1 uncultured Clostridia bacterium | reverse complement strand
GAACATATGGCAGTGGAAGACTGGTAATAGGTTTGGCATTAAGCGATGTAACAGTAAGTGAAAGTGGAAACTTTGGATTTACAATAACAATAAACCGTGGTTCAGCAACATTTGGATATGACAATGTAATGTTTGACTCAGCAGCCACCACAGCAGTGGTAGAAAGCGTAAATGTGGACGGAGCAAGTACAACATATGACACACCAGTAACATTTGAAAATGCCGAAGCAATATCTTTAAACTCTAAAACAATAGGGGCAAAGGAAGAGAAGATAGTAAAGATAACCCTAAAAGCCCAAGGCTCAAGTTCAGCATACCAAAGATTAAGACTAACATATTCAAATTTACCAGAAGGACTAAGGGTAAATAGCACAAGTATATTTTTACCAGAAGACGGAACAGAGAAAGTATATACAATAAAGTTTTATAACGAAACCACAGAAGATATATCTTTACAAGACGTACAAGCAACAATTTCATTGGAGAAAGTATCTAACCTACTAATGCACGACACTATAAATGACTATTATTATGTAGAAATGGGCACAGTAATGAGAGATACAGAGAATGAATATATTCGCTGGAGACTTATTGGAACACAAACAGCAGAAGCAACAGAAGATACAGCCTCTCAGTACACACGCTTCAGTGGAACAACAGCACCAACATCGAGAACAACAGGGGTGTTCGTTCTCGAAACAGATACATTGCTTGAAAGAGATGATGAAACGGGCTATTCATTAAATGAAGTAGCATTTAATCATAGTTATTCAACTTCAACATACACACATACCGAAGAGGGATGGACAGAAATAAAAGCCAATGACTATGCAACAAGTACAGTAAGACAGTATATAAATGGCAATAATGTATACAAAGCATCATCAAGTATTACAGGAGGATATGGACCAAATATTTCCAGCCACTATTCCAATATGTACACAGACTTTTGTATAGACACAGAGAATGACATAGTATACAAAGCAATAACAGGCAGAACACTTAAAGATTTGTATTTAGACAATGCTGGTAATTCAAGTGGTGGAGAAATTACATTCCCAGCATCACTCACACAGAGTGGATATACATCTTCAACAGTAGATAAATTCTGGCTGCTTAGTTACAAAGAAGTCAACGCGCTCTTATCAAATAAAGTGTGGCCTTCAAGTGGTGCCAACTTCTATTGGTTGCGCTCGCGGGGTTCGGTCTCTAATGATGTATTTTATGTTAGTAAGAATGGTAATGCTTATATTTATTATGTCAACTATGGTGATCTCGCCGCGCGTGCTGCTTTCATATTATCTCTTTAAAATCTTTTAATCAAAAAAAATTTTCCCATCCAGGAAAATTTTAATCAAAAATCAAGCAGTCTAAGCATTTGGCTAGATTTGTGTCACTCACTCTGAGCGTGAGAGAATGAGAGAAGAATCTTTACGGAAGTGTGACGCGAAGAGATTGAGAGACCATAAGAAAAATGGCAGTAGAGTAGAGAAATATGGAAAACAAAGCAGAAAATAAAGATAAAATAGCAGATGATAAAATTGAGAAATTAAAAAACGATAAAAATTTTTATAGAAATTTCAAAATTAAATCTAAAAATGTAGAGTCAGTGAAATCGGTTAGAGTACCAATAAATTCATCAGATATGATTGTGGTAACAAAGGCAAAAAATTTGGTTAAGTATGTTTTTCAAATAACCGAAAAATCACCAAAAAAATTTAGATTTACATTTGTAAATAGGTTGCAAGATACTGCAATGGAGTGTATTTCAAACTTGTATTATGCAAATAGCATAAATTTAAAAAATATATCAGAAAAAAATGCCTAGAACCGCTTTGTCTTACTTTGAATGAAAAAACTCAAATTATTCCACTAGAGAATGGTATTGAATTTTTAGGTGCAAGGTACTATATTTCAAAAAGTGGAAAGGTTATTTTAAAAATGAAACAACAATCAAAAAAACGTTTCAAAAAACATATAAAAAGATTGTTATTTTTAAAAAAACATAATCTCGTGGATAGTGAATACATAAAATGCACATTTGGTGGTCTAAAAGGGCACATTAAACAATTAAATGCATACAAACTGAGTTCTTTACTCAGTTTTTTTATTGAGTTGTTTATTGATTTTTTAAATGCTTAATGTTATACTTTTTCCATAATGTTAAATAGCACCAGAAAAAGTATAAGAAGATATGTACTAATTGCACTAAGTATTGCAATTATGATTTTATTTAAATTTGTTTCACCTCCAAGTGGGCTTTCTTCAAATGCCATGGCGGTTGTTGGCGTTTTTTTAGGTACACTTATTTTATGGCTTTTTGTATCAATTGACTGGCCAAGTCTACTTTGTATTTTGATGCTTGGAATACTTGCAAATTTAGACTTTAAAACACTTTTTTCTGCAAGTTTTGGTAGTGACACTTTTGTATTTTTATTTTGCACATTTATTTGTACCTATGCTCTTAGTAAAACAAATATTGTCAAAAATATCGCAATTTGGTTTGTGTCAAACCGCTTAGCCAAAAAAGGTCCATGGTGGTTTGTGACAATGTTCTTTTTTAGCGTAATTTTTTTAGGGTGTTTTATGTCGCCTTCTGTACTTTTTGTTGTACTTTTGCCGATACTTGAAAGTATTTATAAAATTGCAGGTATAGAAAAAAATTCAAAAGTTTCAAGTATGCTCATGATGGGGCTTGCGTTTTGTGTTTCAATTTCCTCGGGCATGACACCTATTGCTCATGTCTTTCCAGTCATAAGTTTTGGAATTTATGAACAAATAACTGGTGCTTCAATAAATTATGCATCATATATGGCTATGGCAATTCCAATTGGCATTGTTGTGACTATACTTATGATTTTAATGTTTAGAGTTATACTAAGACCAGACGTTGAAAAACTTAAAAATATAGATATAGATGCTCTAAAGCAACAAAAGCAAAAACTAAACAAAGGGGACATCATAACACTTATTATATTTTGTATTATGATTGTAATTTGGGTTTTGCCAAGTTTACTCCAAAATGTTTGGAATGACTTTTATACACTTTTTAATGGTTATACAACGGCTTTTGCATCACTTGTTGGCGTTGTGCTTATGTGCATAGTTCACATAAACGGTAAACCCATAGTTAGTATAAAAGAAGCAACAAGTGGTGGAGTGCCATTTTCAAGTCTTATTATGTGTGCGGGCACACTTGCACTTTCAAGTGCCTTAACCAGTGATAGTATTGGGCTTATTACATATATCACTCAAAATCTTTCCACTGTTTTAAGTTCACTTTCGCCATACCTTCTTGTGTGTATTTTTGCATTTTGGGCATTGCTTCAAACCAACTTTTCATCAAATATGGTTACAGCCACAGTTGTCACAACAGTTGCAGTACCAATAATTTTTGCAGTATCGCAAAGCGGAACAATAAATGTAACTGCTACGGTTGCCGCCATTGTTGGTATGCTTTCCGCCTATGCATTTATGACACCACCAAGTATGCCACATATTGCCATTGCAAGTGCAAGTGGTTGGTCAACTACAAAACATTTTTTGGCTTATGGTACAATTTTAGCGATATTTTCCTTGATTTTATCGGTAACTTTGGGATATTTTATAGGAATAGCACTTTTTTAGGAGAAAAATATGGAATTATTAGATTTAAGAAAACAATTGGAAGAAGTTGATAAAAAAATGGCTTCGCTTTTTGAACAGAGAATGGAGATTATTGAAAAAGTAAGAAAATATAAAAATGCACACAAAATGGATGTCTATGACTCCGTGCGTGAAAATGATATGCACAATAAATATAAAGATTATATAGCTAGCAAAGACTTGATATCATACTACTCTATGTTCCTTGAAAACATTCTTCAAATTTCTAAAAATTATATGAATGATAAAAATCAAGATGTTTAATATCTTGAATTTTTATATGTATATGTGGTATAATCTTTAGGTTAATTTTTAGGAGTACTTTATGAAGAATGAGAAAATAAGAAATATAGCAATAATAGCACACGTTGACCACGGCAAAACATCTCTTGTCAATGAGATGTTAAAGCAGGGCAATGTTTTTCGTGATAACCAAGTTGTAATGGATAGAGTTATGGACTCGGGCGCGCTTGAACGCGAAAGGGGCATAACTATTCTTTCCAAAAACTGTAGTTGTGTATATAAAGGTGTCAAGATAAATATTGTTGACACTCCAGGACACGCAGATTTTGGTGGAGAAGTGGAACGCGTACTTAAAATGGTTGACGGCGTACTTTTGGTTGTTGATGCCTTTGAAGGACCTATGCCACAAACTCGCTTTGTACTGGAGCACGCACTCAAACTTAACTTAAAAGTAGTTGTGGTAGTGAATAAAATAGATAGACAAGATGCAAGAATTGGCGAAGTTGTGGATGAAGTTTTGGAACTATTTATGGATTTAAACGCAAG
>CALWOY010000043.1 GCA_944383255.1 uncultured Clostridia bacterium | reverse complement strand
GAACATATGGCAGTGGAAGACTGGTAATAGGTTTGGCATTAAGCGATGTAACAGTAAGTGAAAGTGGAAACTTTGGATTTACAATAACAATAAACCGTGGTTCAGCAACATTTGGATATGACAATGTGTTGTTTAGTTCAGCCACCACAGCAGTGGTAGAGAGTGTAAGCGTAGACGGAGCAAGTACAACATATGACACACCAGTGACATTTGCAAATGCCGAAACAATATCTTTAAACTCTGAAACAATAGGAGCAAAGGAAGAGAAGATAGTAAAGATAACACTAAAAGCCCAAAATTCCAATTCAGCATATCAAAGACTAAGACTAACATATTCAAATTTACCAGAAGGACTAAGGGTAAATAGCACAAGTATATTTTTACCAGAAGACGGAACAGAGAAGGTATATACAATAAAGTTCTATAACCAAACAAGTGAAGAGATATCTTTAGAGAATGTACAAGCAACAATTTCATTGGAGAAAGTAGATAAACTACTAATGCCCGACGAAGCCAATACCTACTACTATGTAGAAATGGGCACAGTAATGAGAGATACAGAGAATGAATATATACGCTGGAGACTTATTGGAACACAACCAGTAGAAGCAACAGAAGATAAAGCCTCTCAGTACACACGCTTCAGTGGAACAACAGCACCATCATCGGGCACAAAAGGGGTGTTTGTTCTTGAAACAGACACTTTGCTTCCAAGAACTGACAATCCATCTTATTCACTAAATGAAGTAGCATTTAATCATAGTTATTTAGGCCATGGTAATACAATGAGTTATTACCACAATGGTGATGAATGGGAAAAATATAATATTTTAGCCAATGACTATGCAACAAGCACGGTACGTCAGTATATAAACGGCAATAATGTATATAAAGCAGCCACATACACATATGGTTCAGGGAGTACATCAAGTTCTGTACCAGATACGAAATCGGACTATTCCAATATGTACACAGACTTTTGTATAGACACAGAGAATGACATAGTATACAAAGCAATAACAGGCAGAACACTTAAAGATTTGTATTTAGAAAATGGTGGTGGTTCATCAAACAGTGGACAGCCTGTTCCATTCCCAGCATCACTCACACAGAGTGGATATACATCTTCAACAGTAGATAAATTCTGGCTGCTTAGTTACAAAGAAGTCCACATGCTCTTATCAAGTTTATCAAGTAGAGTGTGGCCTTCAGATAGTGGCAACTACTATTGGCTCCGTTCCCCTTACTCTGATAGCTCGTATATTGCGTATGTTGTCGCCGACGATGGCAACAATGGTACTTACTACGTCTCTAATAGCTTTGGTGCCGCCCGCGCCGCTTTCCTTTTGCCACTATAAATAGAACATATGTTTAAAAATTTGAAGGCAAAAGGAAATCTCTTTCATCCAAATTTTCCATCAGGAAAATTTAATCATAATGCCTGCGCCATCCAAAGCGCAGGCTATTTAAAAAAAATATTTAATATAATTATGCAAATAGAACAAGATAAAGAAATTCAGGAAAGAGCAAAATTGCTCAAAAAAGACAAACGATTGCCACAAAAACTAAAAATAAAATCAAAAAATATCGAAGTACCAAAATCAGTGCGAGTTCCAATAAATGCATCTGATATGGTTGTTGTGACAAAAGTAAAAAATTTAATTAGGTATATTTTTCAAATCACTGAAAAATCTCCAAAAAAATTTCGTTTTACATTTGTAAATCGTATGCAAAATTTGGGGCTGGATTGCGTTGAAAACCTATACAATGCAAACAGCATAAACATAAAGGATATCACAAAAGAAGATTTTCAAAAAAGGAAAAGTTATCAATATAGAGCAATAAATAATTTAAAAATTTTACAATATATATCATTGCTTGCCACAGATGCAATTTTAATCAATAATAAAATAATATGGAATGCAGAGAGTTTTCGTCAGTTGGTAAGAGTTTTTTTACATTTCATAAAATGCTTTATAGCATAGATAACTTTCGTAAATATCTACCTTTGAGGTGATTTCCCATGGTGCGTGCATACTAAGCACTGGTACGCCTGCATCTATAACTTCCATACCATATCCCGCCATGATGTAGGCGATTGTTCCACCACCGCCGGCGTCTACTTTTCCCATTTCCGTGGCTTGATAGTTTACATCGTGTTTGTCCAAAACTTGTCGTAGTTTTGCAATAAACTCTGGGTTTGCATCATTGGCACCGCTTTTACCTTTGCTTCCTGTATATTTGTTAAATGAAATACCTCTGCCAAGATGTGCCTCTGTGGCTTCATTCATTGGTGTTGGATAGTTAGGGTCATAAGCCGCCGTCACATCACTTGAAAGCATTCTGGACTTATTGAGCGAACGACGCATATCTAATTCGTTATATTGTCCACAAAGGTTCATAACCTCTGCAATACTATTTTCAAAAAACTTACTGCTCATACCGGTTGCACCAACACTTCCGATTTCTTCTTTGTCTACAAACAAACATACGCTTGTGTGTTTTGGATTTTTTAGTTCCATCATCGCCCTAAGTGATGCATACGCACAAACTCTATCATCTTGACCATAGCCCATAATCATACTCTTGTCAAGACCAAAGTCACGTGCTTTACCGCTTGGAACAACTTCAATTTCTGCACTGAACAGGTCATCTTCTTCAATATCAAAAGATTTAAATATCTTTAAGATGTTTGCTTTAACTTTGTCTTCTTTTTGTGTCATATCTGGGGTGGAACCAACCAATATATTCAAATCTTCACCTTGAATTTCTACTTTTTTAGTCTTTTCAAGGTGAGGGAGTAGGTCAGATATTCCAACCACACCGTCTTTTTCGTCTTCACCATAGACAAAATCTATTTTTTTGCCATCTTTTTTTACTACTGTTCCGTGTATAGCAAGTGGCAAGGTTGTCCATTGATATTTTTTAATTCCACCATAGTAGTGTGTGTCAAGTAAACATAATCCATTATTTTCATACACTGGGTTGGCTTTTAGGTCAAGGCGAGGACTGTCGATGTGAGAACCTACAAAGTTTAGACCGTGCACCATTTCATGTTCACCAATCACCATAAGTATCATAGCCTTGCCCATGTTCACAGCATAGACTTTGTCACCACTCTTTAATTTTTTATTTTGTTTAAGTGCATCGTCAAGACTAATGTATCCGTTATCTACAGCCATTTTTGTAATAAAGTTGATGCACTCACGTTCTGTTTTGCAAGATGATAAAAATGCTTTATAGTCATTACAAAACTGTTCCATTTGTGATATTTTTTGTTTGCTATATTTTGAAATTACATTATCTTTGTTCATGTTTTCTCCTTAAATTGCTAGATTATTAAATGCTTTGTTAAACATATATATTATTTCCAAAATTTACTTAATTATCTCTTGACCTTAAAAGAAAGAACAAAACAAATCTCAAGAGTTCCAAAATCGAAACTACAAGGGCGGCGACATATGTCATGGCAGCACTTGAAAGTACTTTTTTACAACCTTTTACTTCCATTTCGTCAACACAACCAGTTGATACCAAAAGTTTTAAAGCCCGATTTGATGCATTAAACTCAACAGGTAAGGTGATTAAACTAAACAACGTACTTACTCCGAAAAATGCAACACCTACCCACAAAAATGATTTCCCCACAATTCCGCCAACATAGGCGAAATCTAAAATTATACCTATAATAATAAGTGGCCACACAAGTACACTCATAAAATTGCTTACATATGCAAGAGCAGTTCTAATCTTCATTGGCTTATAGCCTTTTGCATGCTGAACGGCGTGACCAGTTTCGTGAGCCGCCACTCCAATTGCAGATATACTTGTTCCGCTGTATACTTTGTTTGAAAGTGTGATAATTTTAGTTGTAGGATTGAAATTATCTGTTAATTCATTAGTGTTACCCTTTTGAATTTGTACATCATAAATTCCTTCCGCTTCCATGATTTTTTGTGCAACTTCAACCCCAGTTAATCCTTTTGAGGAAAGAACTTGGTCATATTTATGAAAGGTTGAATTTACGCGCGCACTTGCCACCATGGCAAAAATAAGTCCAGGAATTAAAATAATTCCCATAAGAGTGTATTCCAAATATTCTGGAGAAAATAAAATCCACATAATGTCCTCCTAATAAAAATCATATTTATTTACAAGCATCGTCCATTTGAGCATACTTTTTAAAAACGATGCAATATAAGTGAGTTTTGCCGAAGAAAGCACTTTTTTTGCATATTTTACTTGATTTTCATCAAAATCTGCATATTTTTGTAAAAGTTTAATTCCGTTTTCAGAAGCCTCTTTCTCAATTTTGATAGTACTAAGTTTTGCAAATAGTCCAATCAAAAACATCCCCACACTCGCTGAAAGCAATGCTATCGCTACTATTATATTTATAAAAATGGACACTATTCCAATTACAAAAAGTGGCAATGTAAATTTAGATAAAATATTTGAAAGTCTAATTTTGTTACCAAACTTTTTCATTTTTTTAGGTTCATCTCGATATTGCATAGCATGTCCAAGTTCATGTGCGCACACTGCAAAAGCAGAGATATTACTTGCATTTGCAACACGTGGTGAAAGGTAAATTGTTCCGCGATAGTAGTAATCATTTAAAAAACCATCAACATGTCCAATTTTTACACTGCCATTAAACTCACCAGCCGAAATATTTTTAGCAAGAGTAGTGGTGTCAAAAAAATCTGCATTATATTTTTCATATTTTTCAAACACTGCTACAAGATTGCTGCCAGCATAGTTCGCAATTGCAAGACATACCACGAGCACAATTACCAATATACCAATGAGCGAATATAAAATAATTTCTAGTATACTCATATATATATTAT
This sequence comes from uncultured Clostridia bacterium, assembly GCA_944383255.1. Classification (GTDB taxonomy): domain Bacteria; phylum Bacillota; class Clostridia; order Christensenellales; family UBA1242; genus UBA5893. Next base: position 167 of record CALWOY010000043.1, on the reverse strand, counting down.
TGTTCAAATCATAAAAATTTGTCAAATAATTTAGCAAAGCCCTTGACAACATACATACATAAATGTTAAAATCCCTGTGCATTTGCGAGTGTGGCGGAATGGCAGACGCGCTTGTTTAAGGGGCAAGTTCGAAAGAGTATGGGTTCAAGTCCCGTCACTCGCACCAA
>CALWOY010000042.1 GCA_944383255.1 uncultured Clostridia bacterium | reverse complement strand
GCGAAAGCGCAACCGAAAGTGCGAAATATGCTTGCTATTATGTGCTACTTGGTATGCTTAAAATGTTCTCAGTTTATTTACCACATTTAACAGAAGAAATATATATGGACTATTTTGCAGAAAAAGAAAATATGCAGTCAATTCATATTTCTGGTTATCTTAATCTTGGTGATGAAATTGATGAAAACTTAGTGAAGCGTGGCGAAGAAGTTATGCAAATCGTTTCGGCAATTCGCCAATTCAAGAGCGAAAACAAAATTTCATTAAAGACATTTATTAAAGACCTAAAAATATCTTCACACTATGCGGACTTTATTAAGTCTTGCGAAGTTGATATAAAAGCCGTAGGCTCAATAGGCGAACTTGAAATAACTGACGGCGACTATTCGCTTGCGTTTGGTGAGATTATCCTTCCAGAAACGGAAGAGAAATAACCATATTGTTTAGATGCCTCACTTCGTTCGACACAACATAGATATGTGCTTGGCACAGCATTAAAACAAAAAATACCCATAACTTTAACGTTTATGAGTATTTTTTTTTATAAACCCAAAATTTCGTCCGCAGAACAATCTATAATTTTGCAAAGTTTGGCAAATGTGGTGAGGGAAGGGAAAACCCTGCCAGAAAGATATTGCGAAAGAGTTGGCCGTGAAATTCCAAGTTCGTCAGCAATCACACTTTTAGGCTTACCGCAAAGTTCAATTTCCCTTTTTAGATTTTCAGATATTCTTTTTTCCAATTCCATATCAGATATTTTTTCCATTTTTAACAAATGTTATTAGATTTTGCCTAATTTTACTTGACAATTAGGTAATACCTAATTAATATAATTATGTACCAAAGGGATATTGTCAAAAGCAGGTGGTATGATATCCTTTTGGTTCTCCCATTAAGAAAACGATGCAAAAAAATAATGTTTAGATACGCAATTTATTTAAAATACGCAGATACGCAAGTTATTTTCGTATTTTTATTTGATGACGCCGAGCCTCGTCTGCTTTTTGTCAGTCTGGGTATAGAAGAAGATGAGACTCTTCGTTTCCGTCAAGTGTGTAGTGCTCAGGATGACTTTTTTCTGTCATTCTGAGTCCCACTCCAAAGCGTTGACCTACGAAGAATCTCAACAACTTTTGCTAAGAGTAACCTAATATAGCGAAAAATCTCAAAAAAATTTTCAAATTTTTAAAAAAATTTCGTTAAATTACTTGACAAACCTAGGGGGGGGGGGGGATAAACTGTTTTTAGGTATTTTTAGGACTTCGTTCTAAACAAAAAGGAGTAAAAAATGAAGAAAAAAGGTAAGTTGTTTTTAAGTTTATGTACACTACTTTTCAGTTTGGGAGTAATGTGCTTTGGAGTGTACAGTGCAGTACAAGTACAATTCAATGTAAATGGAACTATAAACTACACCGCAATGGCAGCAGGGGTAACAGTAGTAAGTATCACAGATGGGAACACTTCAGTATCCACATCACTAACTTTAACCAAAGACACGGCAGTGGCACTTCCAACCACAAATATCCAAATTAAGCCAAATTTAGAAAACAAAGACAAAGCCCATCCACAAGGACAAAGAACAGAGATAACACTTCAAATGAATTCTAGCATAGATAGTTACGCCCGAATGTTTGTAAACTACAATAAAAGTACAAATACAGATATCAAAGTAAATGCATCATCACTATACCTAAAAGATAGTGGAGTTTACAAGATATATGTAGATAACTACTCTAGTTCTGAAGTAAGTTTAGACGCATTAGGAATAACCATACAATATGACGAACCAGAAAGCTTACTGCACCCAGAAAGCTTACTGCACTATGACAAAGAAAAACAATATTACTATGTAGAAATGGGAGCCTTAATGCGAGATAATGCAACCAGAAACGAGTACATAAGGTGGAGATTGATAGGAACACAAAAATCAGCATATAACGCAGACACTCAAACCGCTTCACAATATGAAAAATTTAGCGGTTCCACCGCGCCAACAAGTGGCACAGTTGGAGTGTTTATACTTGAAACTGACACATTAATTCCAAGAACTGATGATTCAAGTAAATATTTAAATGTCATTGCTTTTGATTTTGGTTCTCGCAATCGTTTTCCAAATGATTATGCATCAAGTTCAGCCAGAAAGTACATAAATGGCACAAATGTTTATAAGAGTAGCAATGGTGGTGGCAGCGTCGATACATCATCAGAATGTTCAAATTTGTATACAGACTTTAATATAGATTATAAAAATGACTATCTATATAAAAATATAATAAGTAGAACATTGCAAGACTTATATTTGGAGATTAGAGGCATGGATTGGTCAGAGATAACAAGTGTTTTAAATAGAATAACTATCTCTACTGGAACTATTAGTGAAGTATTGGCTGTTGGCGATGAAGTGGAGTTACCAGCAGGATATGATCCTACGACCGAAGATAAACTTTGGCTCTTGAGCCATAAAGAGGCGAATGTTTTTACAAGTACATCTTGTGCGTGGATTGCAGACTATTGGACTAGATCATCTGCTTCTACATATACAAATGTCGTAAGTTATATTAATACTGGAGGAGGAGTTGATGAAACAACTTCGCCTAATGAAAGAGCAATTCGCCCAGCATTTACATTTGTTATTTAATTTTTTTACTATATATACAAGAACCGCTTTTTAAGATATAAAATTGTTTTTATCGATTTTGATTTAAAATTCGCTTTTACATAAATTTCCATTTTTTCCAAATACTACTTGTATGATAGACGAAAAGGAAAAGTGGATGCTATCATACATTTTAAGTCAATGTGGGACAAATTACAAAGTCATAGACTATGACGACTTTGAAGATTTTTTTAAACAAAAATACCCCAAAAGGAAATTAAATTTAGATGAAATTCTTTCTCATTTAGACACATTGGGATATGTTGATATAAAGTTTGGCGATGAACAAAAATATTGCCTTTGCGCAACAAATAGTGCAAAAAATTTATTCGAAGAGGAAAAAAATAATAAAAAGACAACTAAAAAAATCAAAATGGAAGTTGTTATTTTTGTTATTTTTGTATTTATTTTTGCATTTATAGGGGCATTTTTGGGTACACTTTTTTATAATATTTTGGTGTAGGTCGCTATGCTTGATAAAAAAGAAAAACTTGTTCTTTTATACCTTGGCGAGATATGTCACGATAAAAAGACATATCTTATTCCCACACAAGACATTGCTCAGTTCGTTTCAAGAAAGTTTGTAATATCACTTGCTGAACTTGATGATATTATGATATCACTTTCAAAAGATAATTACTTAGATTTTGTTGTTTCTGACAGCAAAAAGGGTTATTATTATTGTGTAAATTTAAAAAATAAAGGACTAACTTTCAAAAAGGACCTAAAAAAACAACATAAGGAACTTTTGTGGCTTATTGCAAGAACGGTGATTTTAACAGTAGTGAGTTTTGTTTTGGGACTTTTGTTAAAAGTTATTTTTAAAGGGTAATGGAATATAGAAAATTTGAACTAACATCTAAATTTAAACCAGCGGGTGACCAACAGCAAGCAATAGACAAACTTGTAGAAAATTTTGAAGCGGGTGAAAAATCTCAAGTGCTTTTGGGTGTCACGGGCAGCGGAAAGACTTTTACAATGGCAAACGTAATTGCACGTCTCAACCGTCCAACACTTGTCATTGCACACAACAAAACACTTGCCGCACAACTTTGCAACGAACTTAGAGAGTTTTTTCCAAATAATCGTGTGGAGTTTTTTGTTTCATATTATGATTATTATCAACCAGAAGCTTATATTGTTACTACCGATACTTATATTGAAAAAGATATGTCCGTAAACGATGAAATAGATAAACTCAGAAATAGTGCCACTGCATCACTTATGGAAAGGAGCGATACTATTGTGGTTGCATCGGTTTCATGTATATATGGTCTTGGTAGTCCAGAAGAATACTTTAATTTGCAAGTATCTGTAAGAGTTGGAGATGAAATATCTCGTGATGCTGTTATAGATAAACTTGTAGAAATTCAGTACACGCGAAGTGATATTGACTTTCATCGCTCTACATTTCGTGCAAAAGGTGATGTTTTGGAAGTTTTTCCGGCAGGCAATAGTGAGCATGCAATAAGAATTGAGTTTTTTGGCGATGAAGTAGATAGAATAAGTGAGTTTGATGTCACCACTGGCAATGCCATTTATGACCTAAAACACATTGCCATATATCCCGCAACTCATTATGCTGTTGGCAGTGAAAAATTAAAAATGGCACTTAGTCAAATTGAGCATGACCGTGATGAAAGAGTTGAATATTTTAAATCACAAGACAAACTAGTTGAAGCACAAAGAATCAAAGAACGTACAAGTTATGATGTTGAAATGATGCGTGAAGTAGGCTATACAAGCGGCATAGAAAACTATTCGCGTTATTTTGATGGTAGAGTTCCAGGCGAACCACCTTTTACTCTTATTGATTATTTTCCAAAAGGCTTTATCACATTTATTGATGAGAGCCATATGACCATACCACAAATTCGTGCAATGTACAATGGTGACAGGGCAAGGAAGACTAGTCTTGTGGAGTATGGGTTTAGACTGCCTTCTGCTTTTGATAATAGACCACTTAAATTTGATGAGTTTGAGCATCGTCTTGGGCAAGTGATGTTTGTTTCTGCAACGCCAGGGCCATATGAAAAAGAGCATGCAAGCGATGTTGTAGAACAACTTATCCGACCAACAGGGCTACTTGATCCTTACATTGAAGTTAGAAAGACGTCGGGACAAATTGAAGATGTAATAAACGAGATAAAAAAGGTCATAGCAAAAAACAATAGAGTGCTTATAACCACACTTACTAAAAAAATGGCGGAAAATTTAACTGAATTTTTAAGTGAAAGACACATAAAGGCAAGGTATCTGCATAGTGAAATTGATACAATGGAGCGTATAGATATTTTAAACGGGCTTCGTCGTGGAGATTTTGATGTATTAGTTGGTATTAACCTTCTTCGTGAAGGACTTGACCTTCCAGAAGTTGAACTTGTGTGTATTTTGGATGCCGATAAAGAAGGCTTTTTAAGAAGCGAGGGTGCACTCATCCAAACCATTGGCCGTGCAAGTAGAAATAGTGAGGGTAAAGTGATAATGTATGCTGACCAAATCACTGATAGTATGAAACGGGCAATAGATGAAACTATGCGCAGGCGTAGAATTCAAAATGATTACAATATTTCACATGGCATTACACCAAAGACCATAAAGAAAGAAATTAAAAACACATTGGAAATAACATCAACTCCAAAAGATAAAAAGAAAAATAAAAAAGATGTCTTAAGTGAAATAGAAAGACTTAAAGGTCTTATGAATGTTGCAAGCAAACAACTTGATTTTGAAACTGCGATAACTTTACGAGATGAAATTGCTAAACTTAGAAAACAAAATGACATTAGATGATACTGTAAACATTACTTTATTTATGTAAAAAAAATATCTTCTTATTCTTGGGAAGATATTTTGCTTAATTTTAAAATACAATTTATATATTGTGTTAAATCATTGTTTGAATTGTATATTTTTGATAAATTATAATCATTAAAAATTACATCATATTTTTTGCAAATTTCTTTTATTTTTTCTTCTGGAATATTTATATTTTGTAAGTTATTTGCAAAGTCACAAATAACTGCATTCCCGTTTACATTTTTTATTGCAATAAAAATATATTCATAATCAGTCAATAATTTGTTACAATCAACGCAAAAAAAATCTTTATTTTCATTATAAATTTTATATAGTTTTTTTACATTTTCAAGACATTTTACAAAATCCAATTTATTACCTCATCATTATCTATTATTTTTGTGTCAAAAATATTTGTATTATCAAAATCAAACCAAGAGCCAGTTGCATCTTTTATATTTACTTCTGCATTGCATCTTTCTAAAAATGTTTGCATAAGACTTGTAAAAAGTGTTCCATCTTCAAACTTTATATTTTCATAGTCTAAAAAATCAAATTCTTCAGCATTCGAATAATGTGTTGTATTTGTAAATATTTGGGCTTCAAAACTAGCGGTGTGAAGGTGAGGGGTTCTTATTTTTTTAACTTCATTATAGTTTTTTACTGGAATGCCATTTTCAAAATAATTTGGATGTGGATTTCCTAAGGAGTCAATTCTCATAAGTGAAAACCAAGTTTTACCACCTACTAACGCATCAAGTTTTATATGAAAATCACAAGGGGGTCTTTTTTGTTCTCTTGAATACTCAACGCTTAAAAGGTAAACCATTTTTTTATCTTTATATTTTCCAAGGAGAAAAACGCTATGATAAGTTTTTCCCATAGAATGTTCAATTCTTGGTGTTGAAATTTGTATTTTTGGCATGTTAAGCATAATTTTTATATCTTCATTTTTAAAAGGAAGTTTGACAATTTGCAACCGTGGGGAATTTATTTCAAGATTTTTAAGTTTTTCAAAGTTATAATTATCAGGTAAGAAATAGTCATCTAGTACATTTTCTAGTCCTAAATTTTTGAGTTTTTCAAGAGCCTCTTGTTTTGCAAGTTCAGGCTGGTAGAATAATTTAAGTATAGCACTTTGTCTATTACTTATACGAGTTATGTCACCATCATATAAATGTTTTTTGTTTTTATATTTCCCCATTTTTATCTTTCCAATTCATCACCTATGGTGAAACTATTTTCATCATTTGAGAGTTCTCTATTTAGTCTGTTATATTTTAAGTATGGATTTTCTTTTGTTCTTTTATTTGTTTCGTAATATCTAGTATCATTGTATTGCATTAGCATTTTGTCTGCATTGTCATAATGTTTGTCTGTACCAAAGTTGAGTAATAGATGCATTTTGTCAACCACAGTATCGGCTATGTCTTCTAAAGTGTAGTGTTTGTGTTGATAAGTCGCAGTTTTTGGAGTGAGTTCATAGCCATCAATTTTTATGCCATGTTTTTGAAGTTGATTGTGGAGTAGTTGCAATTTGACAAGACCCGACTGGTCACCATAAATACCGTTAGAGAATAGTATGTCTTGTTGCGAGAAATATCCATTTTTAAATTCATATCTGTCATTAAGTTTTGCCCTGATTTTTTGTTGAATATTTACAGGCAATGTTGATATGTCAACACCTTTAAATAGTTTAACTGGTATTTTAGTAAATTTCTTAAAAGACAATGTTTGTGGGTGTGCATAGCAAATTGTAGCACAATCACCAAATATAGGCTTTAAATCAAATACGCTAAATCTTCCATAGTATCCAAAATCATCAATAAATGTTGGATAATCTGGAAATATTCTTTCTATAATTCTTTTTATCTCTGCTTCTGCAAAACTTTTATCAGTAATTTTTCCATGATTTGATAAAAAGTCTATAGTTTCAATTATAAATGCTGTTTTAATACTCTCAAAATTATTATTGGTTGCACAAGAACGATAAATGTCAAGAGGTATTCTTATTGAATACACCTCGTTTAATCTGTTTCTTGCGGCAAGTACTTGTTTACCTATATTTATTGGTGTTTTGCTTACACTAATTTTTTTATGTGCAAGTGTCGAATAAAGATATGTTCGCTTAAAAAATTCTTCTTCTCTACCTTCTTTTGCATGAATGAGCATATGACATTTTTTAAATACAAAACTTGGGTCTTTTAATACGCCATCATTATACATAGCAACTCTTTCAAGTGACATATTGAGTTCCATGCCAGGGACAAAATCTACAAGGGGATATTTATCTTTATTTTTCATTAGTTCTTTATAAACCATAAACGCACCAAGTGCGGTGTCATGGTCTGTTACAGAAAAACAAACTTTTTGTTTTGCTTTTTCTGCAACTTGTTCAAAATATTCTAACATTTCTACTTCGTTAAATGTTGTTTTTGGATATTCTTCCGAATAAGAACTGTGGTTGTGCAAGTCAATAACGGCATACTCGTAATTTTCTGTTTCAAACTCTTTACTCATAGCCACCTCTTTATAATTTTATACTAGCATAGTTTATGTAAAAAATCAATATTGAATTTTCAAGCCTT
>CALWOY010000041.1 GCA_944383255.1 uncultured Clostridia bacterium | reverse complement strand
GTTCTACCAACAATATCGTCAGACTTAACAGTAAGAATTTCTTGAAGGATGCTTGATGCACCATATGCTTCAAGTGCCCAAACTTCCATTTCACCAAATCTCTGTCCACCCATCATCGCTTTACCACCAAGTGGTTGCTGTGTAACAAGTGAATATGGCCCTGTGCTTCTTGCATGCATCTTGCTGTCTACCATGTGGTCAAGTTTTAACATATATTTATAACCAACTGTTGCTTTATGGTCAAATGGTTCACCAGTTCTGCCGTCGTAAAGTTGAATTTTACCATCACTTGGGAAATTGTTAGCAATAAGTAGTTCACGAATTTGATTTGCATCTGCCCCATCAAATACTGGTGTGGCAACTTTCCAGCCAAGTGTTCCTGCAACAAGTCCGAGATGGACTTCTAGCACCTGACCGACATTCATACGGGATGGAATGCCTAGTGGGTTTAACACAATGTCAAGTGGCTGACCATTAGCCATAAATGGCATATCTGCTTCTGGAAGCACTCTGGATACGACACCTTTATTTCCGTGACGACCAGACATCTTGTCACCGACTGAGAGTTTTCTTCTTTGTGCTACATAAACTTTGACAAGCATATTAATACCTGGGTCAAGTTCATCTTTATTTTTTCTTGAAAATACTTCAACATTAACAACAACACCACCACGGCCATGTTTAACGCGGAGTGAAGTATCACGAACTTCACGGGCTTTATCGCCAAATATTGCACGAAGCAGTCTTTCTTCTGGGGTGAGCTCAGTTTCACCTTTTGGTGTAACTTTACCAACTAATATATCCCCAGGGCGAACTTCTGTCCCTACGCGAACAATGCCATTCTCATCAAGGTTTTTAAGAGCATCTTCACTTAGGTTTGGAATATCACGAGTAATTTCCTCATCTCCAAGTTTTGTTGCTCTGCATGGCATTTCTTCAACTTTAAGTGTTATAGATGTATAAACATCTTCTTTTACAATACGTTCACTAATAAGTATAGCATCTTCAAAGTTATATCCTTCCCAATTCATGTAACCAACAAGGACATTTTTTCCAAGGGCGAGTTCACCATTTTGAGTTGCATAACCATCTGCTAAAAGGTCACCTTTCTTAACTTTTTGACCTTTCTGACAATTTGGTTTTTGATTGTTACAAGTATCTGCATTGGTTTTTTGGAATTTTATAAGTTTATATTCATCAATTCCACCCTCATCTGCACGAACTTTAATTACATCAGCGCTGACATAATCAACCACACCATTACGCTTTGCTACAATCATATCTCCACAGTCTTTTGCAACTGGACGTTCCATACCTGTTCCAACAATAGGCGCTTCAGGTCTAAGAATTGGAACTGCCTGACGTTGCATGTTAGAACCCATAAGCGCACGGGCAGAGTCATCGTTTCCAAGGAATGGAATAAGTGCGGTTGCTGCTGAAATAAACTGCCTTGGAGATACATCCATAAGGTCAACCATAGACTTTGGAACTTCTACAATGGCATCTTTGTGTCTACAAAGAACACGGTCATTTATAAATCTTTGCTCTTCATCTAGTGGTTCAACCGCTTCTGCGATATAGCAGTTATCTTCAACATCTGCCATGTAATATTCATAAGATTTTTCTACTTTACCTGTGGATTTATCAACTTTCCTATAAGGTGTTTCCATAAAGCCATATTCATTTATCTTACAATATGAAGCCATGGTGTTGATAAGACCAATACTTTGACCTTCTGGGGTTTCAATAGCACAAATTCTACCATAGTGTGTATAGTGAATATCACGAACTTCGGCACTTGCTCTTTCTTTTTTAACGCCACCGGGACCAACTGCTGAGAATTTACGTTTTTGAGTAAGTCCACTTAATGAATTTATTTGATCCATAAGTTGACTTAATTGTGATTGTGCAATAAAGTCTTTTAATGCCTTATTTACTGGACGTGGGTTAACAATTTGAGATGGTGTAATCTCGCTAAGTTCTTTACCTTGAAGTGTTTCCTTTATATTTGCACCTAGTTTTTTAACACCAGCACGGAAAGCATTCCCAATAAGTTCACCAACAGTTGCAACACGCTTGTTGGACAAGTGGTCAATATTATCAATTTCGCCGATACCTTCAATTAGGTCAAGATAATAACTTATTGTGGCCAAAATATCATCCATTGTAAGAGTTGTAATCATTAAGTCCTTTGCATTTGCCTTTATAGCTTCAATACGTTTTTCTTTTGTTTTATTTTCTTTGAGTATTTGAACAAGTTTTGGATAATATACTTCTTCTAATATTCCAAGTGATTTTTCGTCACATGGAAAAATCTTTGAAAGTCTTACGCGGTTGTTTCCTCTAATTAAGTGGTTTCTGCCATTAAGTTCAACATAAACTTCATTTATACCACTATCTTGTATTCGCCTAGCGACTTCAGCGCCTATCTTTTCGCCTTTTTTAACGACGACTTCATCATCTATGACAATGTTTTGAGCGCTTACTAAATTTGTTATTCTTGTTGCAAGTGATAGTTTTTTATTGATTTTGTATCTACCAACACGAGTGACATTGTAATATGCATCAGAAAAGAACAAAAGATTTATATAGTTTCTTGTACTTTCAGCATTTGGAACATCTGCTGGACGAGTTTTTCTAGCAAGTTCAATAAGTGCCTCTTCTTGCGTTGTTTGTGGTTCTTTTTCAATTATTTGCTTTATAAGTCTATGCCCACCAAAAAGATTAATAATTTCATCATTAGTATAGCCAAAGCATTTTAAAAATAAGCCAAGAGTTATTTTATGTGAACGATCAAGTACAACTTTAAGTGTTTCATTTGCACCTTGCTCTATTTCAAGCCACATTCCATGACTAGGATATATTTGACCACGAAGCGTGGAATTATCATTTTTTTCACGAGTGAAATACACACTTGGAGAACGAGTAACCTGGCTTACAACAACTCTTTCAATTCCGTTGAAGATAAATGAACCTTGATCAGTCATAAGTGGTATATCACCAAGATAAACCTCTTGATCAATGGCTTCACCGCTATCTTCAACAACAAACCTTGCCTTTACTTTAAGTGGCAAAGAATAAGAAAGTCCACGTCTACGACATTCTTTTATGTCATATTTTGGTTTATCTGACATATCCGTGTCAAGAAAATAGAGTTTTGCCTTACCACTATAGTCAGTAATTGGTGATAACTCTTGAAGTATATCATATATGCCATGTTCCAAAAATTCTTTGTATGGCTCTTTTTGAATATCCAAAAGATTTGGAAGAGTAGCTATCTCATCAAGTTTGGAAAAGGTATAACGTTCATTTTTTCCACATTTAATTTTTTTAAGTGTTGGCATATTGTGTTGCATATAAAAATTCTCCTTAACGTGTGTCTAGATATGAAAATAACAAGCAAAATCAACACGAATGACCCGTGCTTTGTGCCTGTAATTTCATAATATTTAGTTAGAATATCTCTACAATTATCACTATTCGAATAATATTCCTTTGTCAATTATATCCAAACACCCAAATGTTGTCAATAAAAAAACAAAAAAAAATCAGTACTAAGACTGATTTTTTTGTTATGCGGTATATTGTGTTATGTTGAGATTAATCGAGAAGTTTGCACTCCCTATTGCCACAGTTGTGTCTTTTAAATATACATAATAAACAAATTGAGCACTCCCATCTTCTTCAATTAAAGTTTCATAAGAATTTGAAACATCTGCCAAAACAGCAAAGTTTTCAGTTCCAGCAAGTCCAAAACTAGCATCATTAATTGCAACTTCCACTCCTCCCGGATTTATAGTGGAAACAGTGATAATCAATTTCCATGCACTTGAAGTGTTGAGGTTGATGTCGGCATCCGCAGTATGTGTACCGTTTCCTTCTGGAAGGTTAGTTCCAGTATTGTAAGATGTGTAAGTATCAACTTGTTGTGTGTTTGCGTAACTAAGTTCTGTTACCGCACCATCAGAGTGTCCCTGATGCTCATCCGTTACATACTCAGTTTGCATGGTTACTGTAACCAGTACATCAGTCATATTATATGAAACTGTACCATTTACCGAATAAGAAACTGAAGTTGCAGCATATACGCCGAATGCCATAAGTGCCACAGATAAACAAAGCGATGCCACCGTTGCAAATAATTTAAATTTTCTTTTCATAATTTTCTCCTTTTTTTAAATTAAAAAAACTAGCATTTTTTTAACAATGTTAGTATGTAACAAAAATCAATTTTTACACACTAAATTTTTTTGCTAGTTTTTTCTTTATTTATATGTTCATTAATAGACAAAATTTGAAGCTGCTCATCCAAGGCTTTTATATCCGATTTTAATCTCAAATTTTGTTTCCAAAATTCAAAATATGCTTTTTGACCTTTTGTATTAAGAAATTTAGATGAGAGCATTGCAAGATGTAATAAGTCCTTTTGGTTATTAGTTGGTTTATCTCCAAACTTCCAAATTTCATCTAAAGCATCTTCTTTTTCGTCATCTGGCACCTTGGGAAACATAACTATACGGCACAGGACTTCCATTTCTCCGGTTTTTATTAATCTCTGAGCTTCACTTTCTTGCCAACCCATAGAGCCGTTCATGAGTTTTTTCTCTACATACATAAAATTAATTTGTTCAATGAGAGCCAAGGATTGAAGTATTATCATAATACCAAGTGGTAAACATACAAGACAAATCATCCCAATTGAACTTGAAACCCAACGAAGAATATCTCTAAGCCAAATGGGTGTATTCAAATATTTGCCAACAACAAAATCATCACGGATAAGTATGCTATCTACACTCGCATTTGATGACCCTTTTGTCCTGAAATACTTAGCACCAGTGTGATCCATAAGAACACCAACAATTTCATGGAAAACAACTCTATATGATCCTCCAGTGATATCGGACATTTCGCGACGACCTTCTGGTTCTTCTAATGTTATCTCTACGCTATCATCTACACTTTCAAGTTCAATTTTTTCAAAAACATTATCTGTACTATCTTGATATTGATAAAATGCTATAATATCCCCAACCCACAATGAATCTGTATCCGTTTTAGTAACAAAAACACTATCTCCCGTTCTAAATCCACTATTCTCCATGGAACCAGAAAGGATTTTTACAACACTAACTCCAAAAAAAGAAGGAACTTTATTACTTTGGTTCTGTGTAAAAATTATAAGTGTTACAATAAGTGCTAGTAAAAGTATAGGGATTAAAAAGACGTCCCCAATTTTACCAGCAAGTGTATAAATCGTATTTTTTGTCTTTTTATTTGTCATCTTTATTCTCTTTTAAATTTGTATTATCAGCTACTTGATTTAAGTCTTTTTGCAACTTTTTCTCACGTTCTTTTATTTTTTCTATAGTTTTGTTTATATCACTAAATGTTTTTTTCTTACCTATTTTTGATTTTGGCATACTAGGTTTTTCATTTTTATAGTCAGTACACACCACATTAATATATTTCTCTTTAAGTGAACGTTGAAAAGCTATATCAACTTGTTGTTTTTTCTTGTTAGAAGTAAAACTTTTTTTCCATACTTCATAATATTTAGATGGATCTTCCATATTATAGACCTTAACAGACTCGATTGCTGTTTCATAACTATATTTCTCTTTTTTCTTTTTGGAGTTTTCGAATTCGCCCCATAAGAAATCGAATACCTCATATTTATAATCTTGGGGCATAACATCATAGTAGAAAATTTTATCAACTTCTCGCATTTCAATACCTATTCTTGCCTTGTCACACTCTTTACTGTCAAATGGCATCTCACGAGCAATAACTTTTTTTTCTAAAAGAATATTATTCACTTGCTCAAGTATTGACAATAACTCTATTAGAACTATAAAAGAAATTGGCGCAACTACAAGCAAAATCATACCTTCGGTCGACGCACAAAAACTGACAAGACCAGTAAGCCAAGAACCAGTTGAAACATATTTTCCTGCAACCAAATCTTCTCTCACTATTTCAGTTGAAGAATTTGTAGTGCCTTTTGTAATATAAAATATTGTGCCAGATGTATCAATCCTTATTTGCACAATTTGGTGAAAATACACTCTCACACTTGATACATCACGAACATAGTCTAAATCATGTCTATTTTCTGGCACACTTTGTTTTGTAAAATTTGTGCCTGGAATATTTTGGCCAACTTCAGTATTTAAAACATTATCATAAAGGGTTTGGTCAAATATGGTATTGCCTTCGCCATCTTTTACTGGCAAATAGTTGTTATTTCTATAAGTTGGATTACCCTGTTCATCAAGAACTGGATTCCCCTCTTCATCAAAAACTTGTTCTTGTCCAGATTGTACAGATGTTAAATTTATCTTTGCAAGTGAATCTGCTGTATCGGTATAATTATAAAATGCAATGACATCTCCAACTTCATACATTGTATCTTGTGTTTTTAATACAACAACATCACCACTTACAAAATTTCGCTGTACTTCTGGACAATATACCGACATAGAATTTGTAAGCACTCGAACAAAAGTATAACCAAATATTGGAGTTATTACATTTTTACTTTTTGCCACAAGCATAAAAAAACTGGACATAAATGATATAATAATCACAGGATAAACTATTATGTCCACAATTATTTCAAGGATATTAAAAAAACTTCTATGTTTTTTGTTTTTTGTTTGTGCTTTAGTCATTTGTGTTTAGTATACATTATTTTATAGTTTTTTACAACAAATCTAAAAGATTATCTTTTTTGTTTAAAAAATTGTGTTAAAATTTTATTACATTGTTCATTTTGAGCATAAATTAGTTTTGTTTTATGATTAAACAATTTAGTTGAATCCATTATCTTTTCAATTAAGTTATCATTATCATTAAGATTGTTTGCACCATAATAACAACATCTTATCCTGGCATTAAGTATTGCCCCCGCACACATAGGACAAGGCTTTAATGTGACATAAATATCACAATCATCAAGTCGCCAAGATTTAAGTTTATTACACGCACGCCTTATGGCAATTATCTCTGCATGCTTAGTGGCATCTTGACTTTTTTCACGCATATTATATCCTGTTGCAATTACCTTTCCGTCTTTTACTATAACGGCACCTATTGGTACTTCACCAATGCGCTCCGCTTTTTTTGCACACATTAATGCTTTATCCATAAAAATCATTACAATACGCCCCAAATAAAAGTTGATAATGTCGTGGCTATTCCCAAAAATAAATTTACATATAAAAATATGTTATCACGAAATGTTGGTTTATAGACACTTTTATAACCAGTACGCAAAACTATTGAAAATATTTTATTATTCCCTACAGTTTTTAAATCAACATCAATATCATCATCTTTTTCAACTTCTTCAGCACCGCCAACACCAGACATAAGTCTACGCCTTAGTTCTTCCTTAACGGCTTTATCTGCAACTTTTGCCATATTTTTTAACCTTGTGTCTTTAAACATCGCCATAACAATAAGATACATAAGTCCTACAAGAATTAAAATGAATAAAAACATCATCATAATTGACAAAAACGCATTGCCACCAAACATATTCCCAATAAAAGTATTAAAAGCACCATAAATCGGCAAGTTGTTAGCAGAAGCATAACCCATAAAGGTGCTTATTGCATTATTTGTAAAGTGCATAATCATGGTTGGGAATATGCTGTCTGTGAAAAATGCAACAAAACCAAAGAAAATTCCAATTAAACTAGCATAGAAAAACTGTTCAATGTTTAAATGCATAAGACCAAATAAAAAGCCTGAAAGTATAATCGCTTTTTTAGTGCCAGTTTTTTTGTAACCGTTAAGTAGCATACCTCTATGTGCAACTTCTTCACAAATTCCAGGCAAAACAGCGGTCACAAAAAGTTCTACAAATAAAAGCCACAATGGATAACTTGACACTACTGTGCCAGAAGATGAATTGTCATACCCAAGAAGTGAAAGTATTGCTGAAAAAAATGTAGCCACAAAAATTGTTATTAAATAAACTATGATGCCAGCAACAAATGATAAAAGAATGGTTTTTATTCCAATTTTATTAAAACCAAAATCTTTTACAGTCTTTGATACTTTTTGTTTTTGAAGATAACTAAACAAAAAAAGTGGCAGGCTTAACATAAGCCCAATTTGAATAACACCGTTTAAAATATATCCCCAAACTGTTGGAATGCTGAATGTGGAAGAAATTATCCTAATTGTTATAAACAAACAAATAATTAAAAAGTATACTAAGTTTGTATTAAAAATTTCTTTATCTCTATACATATTTTTTCCTTTTAAGTATGTTATGCAACAAAGCCTGAAATTAAATCAAAAATCCAAATAATTATAGCCCCAATTATACCCACATATAAAAATGTATTTGGCGAACTTTCATTTTGGTTTAAATTTTCTTGTGAATATGATTTATTTTTATTTCTTAAAATTATTTTAAAAACAATCACAATACAAAGCACAGCCAAAATAGCAAGAACAATTGCAAATAAAATATTAAATGTGGTAAGTGTAAATTCTGAAACCATGCCACTATGAACAGAAATATAATTTATGACAACAACAATGGCGTTATTAAAAAAATGCAACAAAATCGGATAGATTATATTATTTGTTCTAAGCATCAAAAGTGCAAGCACTATTCCAACAAAAAATGGATAAACTGTTTGTTCTACACTTGAATGTACAAGCATAAAAAGCGTTGCGGAAAGAAAAACCGCTTTCATATTTCCATATTGCTTTAAACCATTGAATATTATACCACGAAAAACAAGTTCTTCGCAAATAGCGGGTAATACGGCTAGCACAATCAAATTTAAAACCAAATAACCAAAATTATCCATAGGAATTGGAAGTGAATATGAACCATTAAAGCCTATCTTTGCCAAAACAGCATCAAAAAGACATACAAAGTTAGACATTCCAAACACACAAACAAGTGACAAAAATATTGTTACAAGAAGATATTTTATACTAAATTTACTTTTAATACCTAAGGCAACAATATAATTTGTTCTAGAAAATTTATTTATAATTACAAATGTCAACACAAAAGCAATTGGACTAACTAATGTTGCAAAAATGACATATACTGTATTTTCTGTAATATTTTCCAAATCTGCGCCACATATACTTGCAACAATATAAACTAAAAATATATAAACAAGCGAAATGACAAAAGGCATAAAAATTGCAAACAAAAAACCTTGCCCTGCATCATATTTGTCATATGTTAATTTTTTTTCCATATCAAGTTTATTATACTAAACAAAAAAAAAAGTGCAAGCAAAACTCACACTTTCTTTAAAGCACTGCATTCAAGTTCCAAAATTTCTCCACCGCGATTTACTTTTAGAGTTACCTTTTGATCTGGCTTTATTTTGTACATAGAGAGTCTAAAATCAAGTGAGTTTTTAATTTCTTGCCCATTAAATTCTAAAATTATATCGCCCTCTTTTATGCACGATGAAATATTTTCATCAACACTATACACATATGCCCCCACTTTTTCATCAACTTCAAACTTCTCAAACTTTGCCATTTCAACATCAACTGCAAATATACCAAGATAACCTTGAGAATATTCACCATCGCTTGATAAATTTTCAACTACACTTTGCCCAATACTTATAGGAATTGCAAAACCAATACCTTCAGCATCGCTGGCTTTTAATGTGTTTATTCCAACCACTTCTCCGTTTGTTCTAAGCAGTGGTCCACCACTATTCCCCGGATTTATACTGGCATCATGCTGAATTAAGTTTTGCATATAAGTTGTGTATCCACCAGAATTGGATATGCCCACCGTACGATTTAATGCACTAACTATACCTTTTGTAACGGTATTTCTAAAATCAAGTGAAAGTGGTGTCCCAATAGCAATTACATCTTCACCCACGCTAGGCACATCATCACTGCACACAAGATAAGGCAAGTTTTTTTCTGACTTTATCACCGCTATGTCCATGGCACTATCACTATATAAAAGACTTGCTCTTGTTGTGGTTTGGTTCGCCAAGTAAACGGTTATGGAGTTTGCGTTTTCAATAACGTGATGATTTGTGACAATATATCCGCCGTCACTTATTGCAACTCCACTTCCAATACTATAACCTCCGCCAGTTACTGCCATAACACCCACAACCGCACCTTTGATATTTGAAATAACATCCGTAAGTGAAGTTTGGTCATTTATTTGTATTTGCCTTGGTGTCATGTCAACATTTTCGTCATATGTATCTATGTTGGCATTAAAAACACATCCAGATAATGTGAATATAAAAATAAAACACAAAAAAATAACTGCCTTTTTCATAATACTCCCTCTTTTGGCAGTTATTTTTAATTTAATTTAAAGATAGTACTCATATTGATGCTTGTTGTAGATATTTTTATGTCACGTCCCTCAACAATTCCCACAGATGAAAGGTATTTACATACAGATGTATAAGCCAAACTTTGTGTATTATTGTGACGCGAGATGTGCGAAAGCATTATTTGCTTGGTTCCAGTTTTTACTAAATATTCCACTGCTTTTGCACAATCTAGGTTTGAAAGATGTCCGTTTTTCCCAAGTATCCTTGCTTTCAGTTTCAAAGGATAATTAGAGTTTTTCTTTAACATCTCAACATCATGATTGCTCTCCAAATAAACCAATTCACTGCCACTTATTTTATTTAGAATTACATCGTTAGTATGTCCCAAATCTGTTATTATACTAATTTTTCTTGAAGCTTGCGACAAAATAAAACCACTGCAATGCACCGCATCATGTGGCAAACAAACGTTATCTACTGTTAAATCTTTTATATCAAAACGCATATCATCAAAACTATAAATTTGGCTAGCAGGAAGTTTTCTCATCTTTAAGTATACTGCCCCGACACCTTTTGAATGAACATAAACTTTGGTTTTATACTTGGTAGCAAAAACATCAAGACCTTTTATATGGTCACTATGCTCATGCGATATTAAAATTGCGTCAATATCTTTTGCTTCAACTCCTAGTACTCGTAAACGCTTGGTTACTTCAGTTGCACTAAGCCCAATGTCAACAAGTATTTTGGCTTGAGCGGTTTCAACATATGTACAATTTCCGTCGCTACCAGAAGAAAGGTTACAAACTCTCATTTTATGCCATAACCTTTAAAGTGAAACTGGCATGGATGCCCTCATAAAGCCTTACTTTAAGTTTATAATCACCTGTATATTTTATTGGTTCTTTGATTTCTATTTTACGTTTATCAACATTAAGTCCACTTTTTGCAAGTTCATCAGCAATTTCTTTTGCCGTAATTGAACCAAATATCTTGCCATTTTCTCCACTTTTTATTTTAAGCATTATAACTTTACCTTCAATTTTATCGGCAAGCGCTTTGGCCGCAAGACGCTCTTGCTCTTTATGATAATCTTTTGCAACTTTTTGATTTAATGTGTCATTAAGGTTAGAATTATTAGCAAGCACAGCATAGCCATTTTTTAAAAGAAAATTTTTCGCATAACCGTCAGCAACATTTACAATATCGCCTTTTTTGCCTGTGCCTTTAATATCATTTTGCAAAATTACTTTCATCATTTGCTCCTTTTATATAATTATTTTAGTTTAACTATGTGCATTTAGTCAATACTTTTTAAGTAAAAGGAAGAAAATATGGATATAATTTGTAGAGAACGAACATGTGTATACAACAAAGGTTTTTCTTGTTCAAAAAGAAAAATTTTAATTGGCGACAAAATCAACTGCACAGATTACGAAAAAAAACCAGACCTAAAAGAACTGGAAGATACCTCACGCGAAGTTTTTGGCCCCACACCACCAAAGTATCATGCACATCGTGAATCTAAAAAGGGTTGCATACATTGTGAAGCAAAATGCTTGTTTAGAAATGAACAAACATGCGAAGCAAACGGAATAACAATAAACAAACTCAACGGCAAACCGCTTTGTGTTACTTATTTTAAGGAATAATAATTACTTCTTCTTCAAGTGAAATGCCCGCTTTTTCTTTTACTTCTTTTTTTATTTCATCAATAAGATTTTTTACATCTTGCGAAGTAGCATTATTTTTGTTTATTATAAAGTTAGCGTGAAGAGTGGAAACTTGTGCCCCACCGCACTTTTTCCCTTTAAGTCCTATGTCATCAATTATCTTACCAGCACTAATGCCATTAACTTTTTTAAAAATGCTACCGCTATTTGCAAACTCTAAAGGCTGAGAAATCTGCCTTTTTTTGAAATTTTGCATACATAGATTTTGAACATCTAAAATATTTTTTTTATTTAATTTTAGCCATACTTTTAATACAATAAAATTATTTTTTTTGAAATAAGAATTTCTATATGAAAAATCTAAATTAGCAACATTTTTTGTTTTTATTTTTTTGCCATCAAAATACATGACTTTTTGAATTATATCTTTCATCTCAGAGCCATATGCACCAGCATTCATACACACCGCACCACCAATTGTACCTGGTATTCCATAAGTAAATTCCATACCAGAAAGTGCATTTTTTATTAAATACTTATTTAACATATATAAATTTGTGCCACACTCTACTTTTACAAAATTTTTTTTAACATTTATTTTATTTAATTTTTTTGTACAAATAACAATTCCGTCAAAGCCTCTATCGGAAAAAATAACATTACTGCCATTGCCTAAAATAAAATAATTTATTTTTTGTTTGATGCAATATTTTACAATTTTAATTAGTTCACTAATTTTTTGTGGTTCGACAAAAAAATGTGCATTGCCTCCTACCCGCATAGTAGCATAGTTGGCTAATGGCACATTCATTTTTAAATTCTTAAAATTTATGCTCATAGTTTATTATATGAAAAAATTTTACTCATTGTACTCAAAAGTTATATCTTTAATTATTACAGTGTCGCCATCTTGCATACCTTTGGATAACAAAAGGTCAATAATGCCAAACTTTTTTAATGCATTTTGAAAGTATGCAAATGATGCCTGGTCATCAAGGACAATACCGCGGATAAAATTATCTACAAGCCCGCCTACAACTTCATAGGTGTGTTCATCAATTTTTTTAGCATCAAGTGATTGCTTATCACGGCTATCAAAATCAAAAACTTCAATATCAAGTGGTGCTGGCTTTGGAATTTGTGAAATTGTATTATAAATTACATCTAATAAATCGTCTAGTCCCTCATGTGTGATTGCACAAATTGGATAAACTTTTTGCCCAATCTTTTTTTCAAAATCTTTTACACGCAATTCTAGTTCATCTTTTGACAAAAGGTCAATTTTTGTAAGTGCAACTATTTGTTTAAGCCCCGCAAGTTTTTCACTATATTTTTTTAATTCGGTATTTATATTTAAATAATCTTCGTATGGATCTCGTCCTTCACTTCCCGAGATGTCAACAAGGTGCACAATTGTACGAACACGCTCAATATGTTTTAAAAAGTGGTGTCCAAGACCTGCCCCATCGCTTGCTCCGTCAATGAGCCCTGGGATGTCAGCGACAACAAAACTGCCACTTTTGTATGGCACAACGCCAAGATTTGGGTATATTGTAGTAAAATGATAATTTCCAATTTTTACTTTTGCATTTGAAATAACCGAAAGCAAAGTGCTTTTACCAACATTTGGATAGCCAACAAGTCCGACATCTGCAATACTTTTTAGTTCCAAAATTATTTGTTTTTCTTTTGTTATTTCACCCGTTTGACTAAACTTTGGCGCTTGGCGTGTTGGTGTTTTGTAATAATCATTGCCATGTCCACCGCTTCCGCCACGGAGTGCAACAAACTTTTCCCCATTTTGAGTTAAATCATAAACTACTTTCTCAGTTTCAGCGTCAAGCAAGACTGTGCCTACTGGCACTTTTATAATTGCATCCTTTCCGTCAGCACCCTTTCTCCTGTTTTTTCCACCATTTTCACCATTTGTTGCAACAAACTTTTTCTTGAATGAAAAATCATAAAGTGTGTTTATGCCCTCATCAGCAATAAAGACAACATCACCGCCTTTTCCACCATCTCCGCCATCTGGCCCACCATTCATTGTGAGTTTACTGCGATAAAAAGACACCGCACCGTTGCCACCATTGCCTGCTTTTATTGTTATTTTTACTCTATCTAGATACATTTTTTACCTCGCCGTAAAATTTACATACACTTTTTAATTCGCATATGTCGCATTTTGGTTTTATTGCTTTACAATAATATCTGCCAAATAATACTAGCCTATGATGTATTTTTTGCACATCCTTCTTAAAATATTTTTCAAGAAGTACAGAACATTTGTCTGGATTTTTTTCATTCACAATTCCAAGCCTGTTACTTACCCTAAGCACATGCGTATCAACCGCCATAACATTTTGATTATAGACAAAACCGAGCACAACTTTTGCTGTTTTCATTCCAACACCTGGAAGCGACATAAGTTCTTCAAGCGTGTTTGGCACAACTCCATCAAATCTATCAATAAGTGCATGACTAAGTAGCATAATATTTTTGGCTTTGTTATGATAAAAGCCACAAGGATGAATAATGTTTTCAACGTCTTTTATATCTGCCTTAATAAAGTCTTGTGGCGTGTTATATTTTGCAAAAAGTGCAGGTGTAGTCATATTTACACGTTTATCAGTACACTGTGCCGAAAGAATAACTGATATTAAAAATTCAAATGGCGTTTCCCCCTCAAGTTCACAATTAGCATTTGGGAAAAGCCTAGTTAAATATTCTATAATTTTATCTCTTTTGTTCATAAAAAAAGTATCACACAAAAGTGATACTTTTGTCAACTTTTTGACTAATACTCTTTTAACCCAAGCAATCTATCTGCAGAAATATCTAGTGCCTTACAAATTGCCCTAAGGCTATCATACCCCGGCTTACTTTTACCCTTTAACCATTCGCTAACTTGGCTTTGTTTTACACCAATTTTTTGAGCAAATTGCGTCTGATTTAAATTATAATCTATCATTATATCTTTTAGAATATCTATAAAATCCATGAATAACCTCTAGTTGAAACAATTTTATAGAATTTTCTATTTAATTTATTGCATTATAGAATTTTCTATGGTATATTTATTCTATGGATCAGTACAATTTCCATCTTTATATAGTTTTAAATCTTTAATTTTTATTCCTGCGCAAATATCATTTTTTAATTTAAAAATATTTTCTTCTTTACTCATAAATTCTTTATCGTAAACTCTTTGATCTTGAAAACATACATAGAAACTATTCCATTTTATATCCGCTTCTATTATTGTTCCAATCATTCCCTTTGTTATACCTTCATCTTTATAATCATCAGTTAAAACATACACTTCGTCTAATAATTTCATTTTTGCCAATCTCATATCGGTGTGTTCATTTTAAGTTTCTTATTTGGAAAAATCATGTAGTTTGTTTTAAGTCTTATCCAATTTTCAATAACATTATTAAATATATTCATATTATATCAAGTCTCCTTTTAAAATGCAAAAGGTTGAAGAGAAATAAAACACTTCTTCAACCTTTTTTGAAATCCTACCATAGAATTGAATAAAATAAATACATTTGTGACACTTTTATGATTTAAATTTTTATTCATAAAAGCCTAAACTAATTAAAATTGCTTTGTCTACTTCTTTCATTTTTACCATATCAATTTTGCACACTTTGTCACCAAGTCGACGTTTATCTATTGTGCGAATTTGTTCAAGCAGTATTACACTATCTTTTGGTAAATTGTATTTTGCAGAAGGCAGTTCAATATGTGTAGGAATTTTCGCCTTTGATAGTTGACTTGTGATTGCTGCTACAATTATGGTTGGTGAATATTTATTGCCCACATTGTTTTGTATGACTAAAACAGGCCTTTCCCCGCCCTGTTCACTTCCGACTACTGGGCTTAGGTCTGCATAGTATATATCTCCTCTTGTTATTTGTGGTCTCTCCTGCACGATATTATCCTTTCATAACCTAAAAAATCTAAAAGGTCAGCGCTTTCAAATTCACTATCAAGGTCAAGTTTTGAAAACAACATACCCTTCACTTTCATACTATGCACAAGTTCATCATTTTGACTTAGATAAAATGAATAGTCCTTGCCATTTTTCTTCTCAAAATCATCAACATTTTTTTGTAAAAGTTCTTTGATTTTTTCGTAATTTATTTCCATATAATTTATCTCCATAATTTAAACTTCTAAACATAGGTTGCGAAAAACAAAAAAATATATTCTTGAAAAAAGAGATTCCTCGCCTACGGCTCGGAATGACACTTGGGCAAAAACTGCACCTAACGGCACAATTTTGCAAAGCATTGCAAAATGTAGTGCTTATTTTTTGTTTTTGCCCACTATTTGCGACCAAACGAAAAGTGCGCTTCGCTGGCACTTTTGTCGCAACTCTAAAGAAGAAATACAGTGTATTTCTTAGATTAGAATATTTTAATTAGTACAACACTAAATAACTAAACAAACTGCTGTGGCAACTGTTTTTGAATGCGAAATTGATATTTTTATTTGATTTTTTATATCTATTTTTTCATTTAATTTTACATATGGTTTTCCACTTTTAGTATGCAAAATTTCAATATCTAAAAATGTCAAATTTTTAGGACAATCAAGTGCTTTTTTAATTGCTTCTTTAGCACAAAAAAAACCGCATATATGCTCATATTTATTTTCAAAATTATTAAAATATTTTATTTCGTTTTCTGTAAATATTTTTTTTAATTTTTTTTCATCATTTGCAATATTTTTTATTCTTTCAATTTCCAAAATATCAATTCCAATCATCGTTTTCTCCCAGCACTTTTTCCACCGCTTTTTTGGCTTCATCAAAAGTATATCCCTTGGACAAAATGTGTCTATATGCTTTTTGTTTTAATTTTTCATCTTTTGGCTTGTTTTTTATAAATTTTAAAGTAAGTTCAAAAAGTTTTTCTTCGTCTGTTTCATAATTTTCCAAAACATCATCTATGATACCTTTTTCAATACCTTTTAAAAGCAATGCTTGTCTTAGGTAATTTTTTCCATTGCTTTTTTTTGATAAAATATACTGCTGTGCGTAGTAAGTGTCATTTACATAATTATATCTTTTTAAAAAATCTATTGCGTCTAAAATTGCATCCTCATCCATACCTTTTTTGAGTAAATTATCTCGTACTTGCTTTTCTGTTTTTAAACCTTTTTCAACATACTTTAAAGCAAGTTCCCGTGACAAAAGTTTGTCACTTTGTTTTTTTAAGTTTAATAAGTAGTCTTCTTCAACATGTTGTCCTGTTTTTAGCTTATTTTTAACTATTGTTTCAGCAGACAGATAACAATAAAAAGCGTCATCAACAAAAATTTTGTAGACTTCGCTTTTACCTTTTTGTTCCATTTTTGTTATGTTCATAACTCTCCTAGTGCTAAACTTGCTGTTTTTGTATATGCACGAACAAGTCCACCCGCGCCAAGTTTTATTCCGCCAAAATATCTAACTACGACAACTAGCACATTGTTTAGTTTTTTCTTTTCTATTACGGATAATATTGGTCTGCCCGCAGTGCCCTGTGGTTCACCATCGTCAGAAAATTTTACAATTTCCACACCAGAGTTTATCTTATATGCATAGCATATGTGTGTGGCTTTTTTATGGTCTTTTTTCTGTGCTGACAAAATTTCTTCAACATTTTTTACATCATTCACGTGATATGCATAGCCTATAAATTTCGATTTTTGAATTTCTAAAATATTCATTTTGTTTCTATCTTCATAAAGTTTTTCTTGCCCTTTTTAAGTAGCAAATATCCCTCAGTCGACATGTCTTTTGTAGTAACTATATTGGTAGCATCCAATATCTTTTTATCGCCAATCATTATTCCGCCCTGCGTACATAGCCTTCTTGTTTCGCCCTTTGATGAGCAAAGCCCACAAAGAGTAAATAGCGTTGCAACATCTATGCCTTTTTCAAAGTCTGATTTTTCTACTTTAAATGTAGGAACATTGTCTAAATTACCCTTATTTTCAAAAAGTGCCTTTGTTGCGTTTTGTGCCTCTATTGCATCTGCCTCACCACGTACAAATTTTGTTATCTCGTAAGCCATAACCTTTTTTGCGTTGACTATATCTTCTGATATAAGTCTATCCACTTCATCCATATCAACATCAGTGAAAAGTGCAAACATCATATGCGTGCATGCATCTGGAGTTTGGTATACCCCTTGATAAAAATCATAAGCAGAGATTTTATCACGGTCTATCCAAATTGCACCTTTTTCAGTCTTGCCCATTTTTTTGCCGTCTGGTGTTAAAAGCAGCGGATTAGTTGCACCAATAAGGTTTATATTGGTGCCATTTACAAAATTTAGTTTACGTTGAAGTTCAACACCTGCCACAATGTTAGCCCACTGGTCACCACCGCCATATTGTAGTATGCACCCATATTTTTTATTGAGTTCGATAAAATCATATGCTTGCATTGGCATATAGCCCATTTCAAAAAATGTAAGCCCACCTTCTTTTATTCTTTTATCATAAATTTCACTTGAAAGCATTTTATTAACATTGAAATGTATTCCAATTTCACGCATAAAATCTATATAACTAAGCCCTTTAAACCAATCGGCATTATTGACAATTATCGCTGGGTTTTCGCCGTCAAAATCTAAAAATATTTTTAGTGAATTTTTTATCTTTTCAATATTTCTGTTTATGGTGTCGCCATCCATAACTTTTCTAAGTTCACTTTTCCCGCTTGGGTCACCTATTTGTGCTGTTGCACCGCCCATTAAAAGTATGACCTTATGCCCTGCTTTTTGAAAACGCCTGAGTATGCAGTATGGTACACAGTGTCCTATGTGCAAACTATCGGCCGTTGGGTCCGTTCCTTCATAAAGTGTAACTGGTTTTCCGCTTTCAAGAAGTTTTTTTAATGCTTCTTCATCTGTGCATTGATATAATAAACCTCTTTTTTTAAGTGTTTGAAAAAGTGTTGTGTCTACCATTTTTGCTCCTATTATTAAATAACATTTATAATTACGACAACATTATTGCATAAAATTAAATGTTTGGCAAATGTTTTAAGAAAGACTTTCGGCAGTGGTCAGCATGACAATAAAAGGATGAGATTCTTCGCTTCGCTCAGAATGACACTGGGCAAAAACTGCGCTTTTGGCACAATTTTGCAAAGCATTGCAAAATGTAGTGCTTGTTGCTTGTTTTGTGCCCTTTCTCACGGCCAAACGAAAACCGCACTGCGTTAACTTTTTCGGGGTCCCCCAAAAAGTACCTACGGAAACTTTTTGGGGAGAGGAAGAACCAAGCATTAAGGCAATACAAATTGCGTTTAGCAATTTTTAGCCCATTAGCGTAGGTTCTGACGATGCCGTGACTCTGTGGAAGAAATCCGCTGGATTTCTTGAGTAAAAGAGATTCTTCGCTTACGCTCAGAATGACAAAAGACGCTCAGAATGACAACTAAATATGTAGCAAAACAGTTGTTAAAAAATGCCCAGTAGTGTAAAATATAAATTATGATTGATTACAAAAAAATGATAGGTTTGGCAAAAACTTGTATGCAAAACTCATATTCGCCATACTCACACTTTAAAGTTGGTGCGTGTGTTTTAACAAAAAATGGAAAATACTTTGTTGGCACAAATATTGAAAATGCAAGTTTTGGCGCTACAATTTGTGCCGAACGCAGTGCTATTTCATCTGCAATATCACAAGGTGAAAAAGATTTTGCCTGTGTTGCAATTATTTCAAGCAGTGGCGAATATACCCCACCTTGCGGAATTTGCAGACAAGTTTTAAGTGAATTTGGTGATATAGAAATTGTTTTGGCAAAAGATGAAAATACATTTAAAGTTTATACATTAAAAAATCTCCTACCAAACAGTTTTGATGCAGGAGATATAAAATGAGAGCGATTGTTGAGAAAGTTAAAAACTGTACCTTATATAGTGAAGGTAAACTTTTTAGTCATATAGATAATGGCTTTTTGGTGCTTTTTGGTGTTCACGAAACGGACACACTTGAAATGGTTTCACACTTTGCACAAAGAATATTGAAACTTCGTGTTTTTCGTGACCAAAACGATAAGATGAATTTAGATATTCAAAAAATTGGCGGTGAAATTATGCTTGTCAGTAACTTTACATTGTATGGCAGAACAAAAGGTGCAAATCGCCCTGACTTTACACACTCGGCAAAACCAGAACTTGCCGAAAAGATTTATAATGCCTTAATAGACCAATTAGAAAAATTTGTACCAACCAAAACTGGTGTTTTCCGCACACATATGGATATTGAGATGACCGCCGATGGTCCAGGCACATTTTTGATTGAAGAATATTCGACTACAGATGCGGTGTATTAGAAATTTGATTTTATTTTTTATGTTTATTTAACTTTGTTATAGTTTATGCCATCTATTTTATTACAACTTTTCCATCTAAAAAACTTGTGAAAATTCCTTCAAGATTTTTGCCACTTCCACGTGAAAAGCACTGAATAACTGTGCTTGGTGTTGCTATGCCATAGAGATTGTGAGAATAATAATATTTTAATGCATCAATAAATTTATTTTCACCAACAAGGTCATAGATAGTGGAAAACATTAGTGTGCCTTTGACATAGGTGTTGTATACATACTCTGGCTCAGTGGAAAATTCGTCAAGTGGGCGGTTCATACTTGTATCCACACTGCCCTGCACTGACTCATAGACACGTGCAAAAGTCTTGTAACTTTGTGTTGCACTTGATATCATTTCGGACATTGTTCTATTGTACTCAGGATGTTTTTCAAAAAAGTAAACTGTACAAAACTCTGTCAAGCCTTCATCCATCCAGCCATAGTCAAACTGGTTATTTCCAACAACTCCATACCACCATTGATGTAAAAGTTCGTGAATAATTACAAGTTCATATGTTTCATAGTCAGCCACATCATCAGAGATAAGCACCATATTTGGATATTCCATTCCGCCATGCACAAAGTTTGTTTTGACGACGCTTATTTGTGAGTATGGATATTCTCCGATTTTTTCTTCAAAAAATGTCATAACCTTTTCCACAAGTTCAAGTGTTTGGTCACTATTTTCATCGTCGTAAAAATAGTAATTTAATGCCACTCTATCGTCATATATTTTATTTTTTTGTTCAAAATTTTTTGAAAGCACCATACCAAAATCTCGAACACAGTCCGCTGAAATTGTGGTTTCTTTCACCTGCTCAAAATTTTCAGTTGTTTGATTGCCAGTGCTAGCCAACGTGTAGGCATTTGGATAGACAATTTTGACATCGTAATCGGCTACACTACTATAAAATGGGTCACCATTTGAGTTATATAGGTCACATACAAAATCGTCACCTTCATACATACAAGCAACTGGATAAAAATTACATAAGTTTACAGCATTTTCACCATAGCCAAGTCTATGGTTAATATTTGCAAGTGTGACAACATATTCAAAATTTATTACAACTCTATCATCAGGATAAAGTTCGTTTTCAAGATTAACAGATAAAATATTTTCATCTTCACCACCGACTTCAAAGTTTGCATCTGCGTCTGAAATAGTAACAGAATTTATCTCAATATCCCCATAACTCTCACCGTTTGGATAAGCAAGTTCACTATTTTGCACACTTACAACTTTTGCAGTTGCCCCTTCGCGAAATGCATTTGGATATAAATGAAATTTGACATAAGAAAGTGTGTTGTTTGAAGTGTTTACATAATCGGTTGTCTGGTTGATAGTTAATGTATGTGCCGTGTCGTCGTAGAGTATGTCCATATCGTATGATGTTAAGTTTTCGACATACTTATATGAACTGCCACAGCCGACAAAAGCAAAAGAGCAAAAAATGGCTACAAGTAAGAATGCTATTTTTTTCATATTTTCCTCACTAAAATATATCTATGCCTAAAAAATGAAACTATGAATGAGAATATAGGAGATTTCTCGCTTCGCTCTAAATGACTATCAAAAAGATGTAGTCTATTGTTGATAAAAGTAAAATTTTGTGTTATAGTTACACTTGAGGAAAATATGAGTTTTTGTAGTTTTTCATCACAACTGATTGCAGAAAACCAAACCGCAGTGGACAATATGTTCATTACTTCTTTTATGCCTTCGGCGCCTGCCGAATGTGTAAAGGTGTATCTTTATGGACTTTTTGCTTGCACAGTGGCAAATCCAGCACACAATACGATAGAAGAATTTGCCAAAACATTAAATATGACGCCTGAAGATATTGAAAGTGCGTTTATTTATTGGCAAGATAAAGGGCTTGTACAAATATTGGACACAATACCCTTTGAAGTGAGGTTTTTACCTGTAAAAAATGCAAATATAAAACATCCAAAAATAAAAGACGGGAAATATAACTCCTTTAATTTGCAGGCACAAGAAATACTAAGTGGTAGAATGATAACTCCAAATGAGTATTATGAGTATTATGCCACTATGGAGAGTTTGAAAATTGAACCTAGTGCACTTATTATGATAATAAAATATTGTGTTGACCTTAAAGGTGACAATGTTGGATATTCTTACATACTCACCGTTGCAAAGAATTGGGCACAGGAAAGCGTAACTACCGCCAAAGCAGTGGAAGAAAAACTTCTTGATTATCAAAAAGACAGTGAAGATATTGCAATATTAACAAAAACTATGGGTATAAAACGTGCTCTTGACACATTTGAAAAAGACCTATTCAAAAAGTGGCTTAATATGGGTTTCAAGCCAAATGTCATAAACTATGTAGCAAAAACACAAAAAAAGTCCAAAAATTCAGTCAATTTTAGATATTTGGATGTAATTTTGGAAAAATATTTCACAATGCGACTTTTTGACATTATGGACATTGAGCAATATGAAAGCACAAAAACACGCCTTTATGAACTTGCAAAAAATATATGCAAAAATCTTGGCGTATACTATGAAAATGTTGAGCCTGTTGTTGAAAACTATGTAAGTGTTTGGGAGAACATGGGTTTTGATGATGACACCCTGCTACTAATTAGCAACTATTGCTTTAAAAATTCAGTGCGAACACTTGAATATATGGACAAACAAATTTTAAAATTTTTCAAACTTGGTATCGTCACCACCGAAGCATTAAATAACTATTTTGAAGATGTTTTGGACACGGAAAATAAAATTAAAGATATTTTGAAAAAACTTGGAAGCGACCGCAATGTCAACAATTTTGATAGAGAAATTTATAACAACTGGAGCAAATTGAACATTGGCGACGATGTTATTGACTATGCCTTGGAAATTGCAAAGGACAAACCAAAAGCATTAGCATTTGCAAACAAACTTATTTTGTCATGGAATAAAAATGGAATAAAATCGGCGGAAGAAGCAAAAAACAATGCCCCTAAACAAGTTAAAACCACACAACCAAAACGCAACTATGATAATCGTGAATATACAGCAAGCGAAATAAACTCACTATTCACAAATCTTGACGAAGTGGAGATATAATATGTTAAACAAACAAATTGTACAATCTGCATTAGACAAAATTAAAGCAAGACGCACAAGCGCCGAAGCCCTTGCATACAGTTTTTTTGAAAAAGCAATGGCAAGCGAAGAGTTTAAAAACAATTTCAAAAACATTAAACAAGCCGAAATTCAAAATGCAAGAGCCGAAGTATATGGTGAAAAACCAAAATATGACATCGAAATTCTTTTAAGAACACAGGATGACATATTAAAGAAGATAAAAATTGATGTCAAGGCTATCACCCCTCACTACACTTGCACAAAATGCAACGATACGGGATATGTAAATGGCGAGATGTGTTCTTGTTTAAAGCATGAAATAAATTTAATTTTATACGAAAAAAGCGGGCTTGGTAAAGATAAAAAATGTTTTGAAAAATGTGACTTTGAAATTTTTGATGACCCAAGCAAAACAAAAAAGATTTATGACATTTTAAAAAATTGGTGCGATAAAGAAAACTCATATAACAATGTGCTTTTAATTGGCAAAACTGGTGCCGGCAAAACATACATTATGGAATGTATGGCAAATGACCTTATTAACAAAGAAACGCTTGTATATTTTACTTCGGCGTTTGAGTTGAATGAAAATCTATTAAAGTATCACACAACTTTTGACGAAACAAAAGGTCAATATTTAAGTATGCTAATTGAACCAGATTATCTTTTCGTTGACGACCTTGGAACAGAACCAATACTCAAAAATGTAACGGTTGAAGGCATTTATAATGTACTTTCTGAAAGGATGAGAGATAATAAAAAAACTGTTATTTCTACTAACCTAACTCCTAAACAAATTCAAGACTACTATGGCGACAGAGTTTTTTCAAGACTCTTAAGCCAAAGCACTTCACTTGTAATCAATGTTGAAAATAGTGACCTTAGACTTAAAAAATAATATAAACAATGTCAAGGTGGCTATTTTTTGCTAGAAAGAATATTTATAATATTGTTTGTGACTGTTTGAAAAAATATTTTGTACTCTATTAGTTGTTCCTTTGTGCAATTTTTGGAAAGAGATGTGGAAAAAATTGTCGCAAGTGTAATTATTTCTTCCACATCTTTATTTTTCATATGTATTATTTATATGCCAAAATGTTGTTTGTTGATTGTTTTTATGCTAAAATACCTGCGGAGATAAAATATGGATGAAGTAATTGAAGATAACAAAAATATATTTTTAGATTTGGTAAAAAGTAACATTAAGCGTGAAGGCATTGATTCACTTATGGAATATTTGCAAAAAACAGACTTTTTCACCGCTCCAGCATCAACAAGATATCACTCTAACTATCCCGGTGGGCTTTGCAAACATAGTTTAAATGTATTTGAAAGGCTTGTAAAACTTTTAAAGGGCGAATATGGCGAAGAGTGGCAACAACATTTTTCACTTGAAAGTGCAACCATTGTGGCACTATTTCACGATATTTGTAAAGTTGATACATATGTAGAAGATGTAAAAAATGTAAAACAAAATGGAGTTTGGACACAAGTTCCATACTATACCACAAATGACAAACTGCCCTATGGTCATGGTGAAAAATCTGTATATATAATAAATGGTTTTATGCGCCTTACACGCGAAGAAGCAATGTGCATAAATTGGCATATGGGTGAATATGATGTGCGAGCAAAAGGCGGAGTAAGTTTAAGCGACATTTACTATAAATTCCCTCATTCATTTTTAACTCACCTAGCCGACAATATGGCAACATATTTAGATGAAGAGATAAGATAAATCGAGATTTTCGCTTCACTCAGAATGACAAGTCCCTTAGTACCATCCTGAGAATTGCTTTTTTGACGGCTGACGAAGGATCTCAATAGATAGTATAAAAAACAACAATAAAAGGAGTAGAATTATGGAAGAAATAACTAAAGATTGGACAATACTTGACATTGCAAACTATAACGAGGACCTATTAGATGTTTTGGCAGGTTTTGGAATGCACTGTTTTACTTGTCCACTAAGCCAAATGGAAACACTAGAAGAGGCTTGTATGGCACACGGACTTGATCTTGACTTTGTGTTAAAAAAACTAAATGAAGAAAATAAATAATTTAAATATTATACATAAAAATTGCTCAAATGTGAGCAATTTTTTTTATTAAATAGACAAAATGAAAGCAGCGCGTGCGGCAATGCTGCTCAAATGCACATTACACATAAGATTATGGAGATTGCCCTCAGGACCCACAGCATATGCATAGCTATTCCTCCCAACATAAGGAGATCGCAGCCAATAATAATTAGTTGCCCCATTTGGCCATTCCCTCTCAGCTGAGTCTGCCTGTCCTTGTAAGCCACCAGTATTGGCTAAAAAGAGTGAATATGCCTCATAATAAGATAAAAGCCAAAATTTATCAATTGTAGAAGATGTATACCACTCTTTATTTAATGTGGTCAATTGCTCTGGAAAATCTACAGGCTGTCCATTGTAAGAACCACCACCGTTTCCTAAATATAAATCTTGAAGACTTCTTCCTATTATTGCCTTGTATATTATATCATTCTCTGTATCTATACAAAAGTCCGTGTACATATTGGAATACTCAGATGTTTCGTTTGGTACAGAGCTTGATGTATTCCCTGAGGCTGATGTGTATGTGGCTGCTTTGTATACATTGTTTTTTCCATTTATATATTGACGGACTGTACTTGTTGCATAATCATTGGCTAGTATGTCATATTCTTCCCACTCATCACCCGAGTGATAATAATTAGCCATACTCCCATGTCCTTGAAAACTATGATTAAATGTTACTTCATTTAGTGAATACCCTGTTCCGTCATCTCTTTCAAGCAATGTATTTGTTTCAAGAATAAACACTCCTGTTGTACCAGATGATGGTGCAGATGTACCATCAAAACGTGCGTATTGCGATGCTGATGTGGATGTTGCTTCCGCTGTTTGTGTTCCAATGAGTTTCCAGCGAATATATTCACTTTCATAGTTTGTACCGCTTATTTGATTCGGTATTGTCCCCATTTCTACATAATAATCATTTGTTGTATCATGTTGAAGTAAACTTGTACCATAATCTTCAAACCCTATATTTAGGTTTAATGTAGATATATCTAGGTTTGTTGTAGTTTCGCTTGATATATATATCTTGAATGTGCCTGTTGCATCCCCTTGTATTAGATTTTGCGGATTTGGCTTTAGTATTGTGGAAGTGCTTCTTACTTCATACCCTTCTGGCTGTGTGTAGGAAAACGTCACCTTTTGATATTTGGTTGTATCTAAAGATGTAAATTTTATCTCTATCTCTAATCCCCCTGATTGAGATACTGTTTGTGTCCCTAAGTCTATTGTACTTAGTCCACTGGAATCATTTAAGTATAAACCATTAAACCCACTAAGATTTTCATTACTTACATAACCATTTTCGTCTATACTATTTATCTTAATACTATTTACATACATTTTGTATGGCTCAAATGTTATTGTTCCGCTTATTGTAAGCGTTGCAGTGGTCGCTGCGTATACTCCAAAGCATAATGCCACTACACAAAACATAAAACAAGATAAACTAAGTAGTAATTTTAATCTTTTACTTTTCATTTCATTACTCCTTTTTTTGAGATTCTTCGCTAACGCTCAGAATGACACTATAATGTGTTGTGTCGAACACTCTCCGTGTCTTGTCGAGCGAAGTGAGACATCTTTGAGATTCTTCGCTAACGCTCAGAATGACAGAGGGTAAGGCTCAGAATGACAAAACACAAAAGCCTCAGAATGAGAAGAGTTACCTTAATGCGAAGCTCGGCGCGTTTGGCTACGCTGGAGTTTAGTTTCCTAAATGACTGTGGAGCCAAGCGCGACAATAAACGACGCAGACGCCTTGTAATTTTGAGTTTAAATGGGAAAACCAAAGGATAAATACCACCTGCTTTTTGTAATACCCTTTGGCTATAAACATTTTACCCCCCACCCCCATTGTTTTGTCAAGCGTTTTTGCAAAATTTTTTAAAAAAATGCAAATTTTTTTTATTTATGGGGTGTGGGGGTAAATATTTTCACCCAAGTTTTAGTAAAAAAAAAGGACTTTTCAGTCCTGTGCATTAGGCAAAAACCGCGCTTTCGGCACAATGGCGAGTGGATGAGATTCTCACGTCGCTAACTCTCCTCAGAATGACAAAAAATAATATGTCATTTCGAACGTAGTGAGAAATCTAGATTCTTCGCTGACGCTCAGAATGACTAGAAGTGTGGTGTCATCCTGAGAACTGCTTCCTTGACGGCTGACGAAGGATCTCTTATAGTTGAGACCCTTCCTCTCCGTCAAGGCGAGGAGCGGTCAGGGTGACATGGGTTGAGATTCTTCGCAGGTCGACGCGTTGGAGTAGGACTCAGAATGACAAGATGATGAGATTTTTCGCCTTCGGCTCAGAATGACAAAGCGAAAATTGTGTGGCGTCACTCTCTATCTTAAGAAACAAAAAAATAGCCGCGAGGGCTAGGTTTTATAAAATGTAAAAATAGCGAAAATTGTGTGGCGTAGACGAGGCTCGACGGGTACTCTCACGCAGGAGCGTACAAAGCGTACGTGACTGTGTGAGAGTTGCCCGACAGAAACAAAGTATACGCCCACAATTTTCGCTATTTTATTTTTTGTCGAGAAAATCACTAAGAAGCAAAGCTTTAATCTCAGGTGGTAAATTTTTAATCTGCTCAGCGACTGTATTTTCTTTAGTACTAGAAACTTGAGATGGGTTCTCATCATCAAGATCTTCAACTTTTACTTCTATGTTTGAAATAGTTTTAATATCACCGCTTCTCCTACCTCCGCTATGATTGCTTTTCGCTTCAAGTTCTTTTAACTCATCTTCGTCAGCAACTATAAATGGTTTAACGATAATCTCTTCTGCAGGTTCATGTTTTAATTCATCAATTTTTTTTTGTACTAAATCTTCGCCAATATTGATTGAATCATTTGTGGAAGATTTAACAGGCTTCTCTGCCTTAGGCTTTGATGATTTTTTTCTGTTCTTAATTGCATCTATAATCTTTTGGTAATTATATAATAGAACAACAAATATAAAGACCACTAAACATATGATAATTATCCAAATCATATTTTAGCCTCCTATTAAATTTTGGGAGGTTTTTTACTATTATTAGGATCAACCCCCGCAATAGCATTTCTCATCGCTGTATCTGATGTAAGGTTTTGAATTTTGTAATAGTCCATTACACCCATTTTGCCATTTTTGATAGCCTCTGCCATTGCTTTTGGAACTTCTGCTTGTGCAGCGAGCACCATAGCCTGCATTTCTTGAGTTTTGGCTTTCATTTCTTGTTCATGAGCGGCAGCCATAGCCCTACGTTCCTCCGCTTCTGCCTGTGCAATAACTTTTTTAGCCTCGGCGGAGTCTTTCATAAGGTCGGCACCAACGTTTTTACCAACATCAATGTCCGCTATATCTATAGACAAAATTTCATATGCAGTACCAGTATCTAGACCTTTATCCAAAACTTTTTGAGAGATAAAGTCTGGGTTTTCAAGAACTTCGGTGTGAGTTTCCGCAGATCCAACGGTTGTAACAATACCTTCCCCGACACGTGCCAATATTGTGTCGTCTCCTGCTCCACCAACAAGTCTTGCAATATTGACTCTAACAGTAATGCGAACCTTAACTTTAAGCTCAATACCATCTTTTGCGACAGCTCCAATCCAATCAGTTTCCATAACTTTTGGAGTAACACTATTTCTCACAGCAAGATTGACATCACGTCCAGCAAGATCAATAGCTTTTGCGAGATCAACTGGTAGATTTATTTTTGCACTATGAGCAGATATTAAAGCATTTATAACTTTTTGTATATCTCCCCCCGCAAGTTGATGTGTTTCAAGTTCGCTAATATCAACTTTTATGCCCGCTTTTCTTGCCATAATATATGCATCAACAATAGGTGCAACTTTGATACGGCGCATTTTCATACCAATAAGTCTTGCCATAGAAACATGTGCACCAGAAACAAGTGCAACAAACCAAGTTTTTATTGGAACTATAGCAAACATAAGTACTATCAAGACCACAAATAAACCAAGTAAAACATACAGAGTTATACTCAACCATAAATCAATAAGCATTAAATTTAACATAATTTTCTCCTTTTATAACTTAATATGTTATTTTACTAACATAAATTATGTTATTCTCAACGGCGACGACTTTAATAACATCACCTTTTGGTATTATTCCGCCCTTTGAACTAACTTCAAAGACTTCTTCACCAATTCTTGCATTTCCAACTGGATGACATTCAGTTACTAAAATACCTTCTTTACCAATTAGTTCTTTAAGCTTTTCTGCATCTTTTTCTCCATAATCACTCGGTATAGATGATTTATTTTCAACAATTGAGGTTTTCCCCAACAATCCAAAACGTGCAGAACGTACAAAAAGCAAAAATATTAAAAGTGTGACTAATGTTATCAGCAAAATTAAAATAAAGACTTGAAGTGGTGAACCATTACAAAGCGTTGCATTAACAACCACTGCGCCGATTTCACAAAGTATGCCACTTATCCCAAATATACCAAAACCTGGAATAATGGCTTCAATAATACATAATAACATACCAACAACCATTAAAAGGATCGTAAGCCAAGCAAATTCTCCAGTAAAGATGGAAACAAATTCATCCCAAGCACTACCAGCAAGTAGTATTGATATATTCATATTGCCTCCTTGTGAATTTAAACATCATTTACATTATAACATATATTGTTCCAAATTGCAATACTTGTCATCGCTGATCAAATGAACGCTTATAAAAGAAAAGATATTGCTGAGCATATCCTGCATTTTTATCAAAGTATTTAACAAGATCCTCGGACATCTTTGTTCTATTTTCCTTTTTTTTGAAAATGTCTATATAAACTTTTTCTATCCAAGTATCTACTGGGAAACAATCACAACGTCCATAACCAAAAAGCAAAATGCAATCTGCCACTTTGGGGCCAACACCACAGAGTGATAAGAGCCACTTTTTAAGTTTTTGCGTATCCCACTTTTTCGTTTCTTCTAAGTTAACTTGATCAAGTTGGCGAATTGTACAATATAAATATTGCGCTCTATACCCTGCACCTATGTTCTTAAAATCATCAATTGTTATATCATGCAACTTTTCAAGTGTTGGAAAACTATAATATTTGCCCTTGTTTTCACCATATTCTCGTAAAAGTTGCATGGTTTTCATTATTCGCTTTATATTATTGTTAGCAGATATAATAAATCCAATGATAACTTCTAACAAACTTTGTTTTAATATTCTTATACCATGTCCATATTTTACTGCTTTTATGACATATTCATTTCTTGAAATATTTTTTTTAATTTTTTCATAATCAGTGTCAAGATCAAAATATTGTACAAAATATTCTGGATCATATGTAGAAATTATATATTTATTATTATCATACTTTACATTTGCAAATTTATCTAATGAATATACATCATAATCATTTTCTCCATTTTTTTTGTACGTAAAAACTTGACCACATTCTAAAATGTGAGATATATCAAAATCTTGTGTATCTTCAACTAATATTTTATCTTTTTGCACCTCGTATTTCATATGTTTTCCTTTAATCTAAAATAATCCACACTAACATTACCATAGTCTTTAGTGTCAAATATCTCAAAATAATCAGTTAATAATGGTAATGTCCTGTCACGTTCACAAACAATTATGCCTTGTTGGGACAAAAGCTTGTTTTTAAATATAAGTTTAAAACATTTCTCATAATATCCAGATTTATATGGTGGGTCTAGAAGTATCAAGTCAAAATTTTCTTTAAAATTTTCAAGCGCAACATCAAAATGACTAAAAACTACTTTACAATTTTCGCCAATACTTTTTAAGTTAGATTTGGTTAAATGATAACCTTCTCTGCCATTATCAACAAAAACCACCTCGCTTGCCCCACGGCTTAATGCCTCTATACCAAGCGCACCACTACCAGAAAAAAGGTCAAGCACCTTTTTACCTGTTACAAAAAATTGTAGCTTAGTAAATATTGCCTGTTTGACTTTGTCGCCAGTAGGGCGAATCGATTTGGTTTTAGGCGCTTGAAGAATTTTTCCTCTATATTTTCCCGCTATTATTCTCATAATTAAATTATAACAAATCTTTAACTACTTTTCAACTACTATAAAGTTATTGGTCCTTGCATTATTTAATCTTGTGAGCACATCATATTCAGTATCTGATGTGCCTTTTACCCACAACGTTGCATCATAAAAAACAGTCACCACATCACCAATTTTAATCTTCGCATTTGTTACATCTATCATAAACATGTCCATACAGAGCCTTCCAATTACGTTAAGTTTTTGATGACCAAATAGCACAAAAAGTTTCTCAAAAATTCTAGGTAACCCATCCGCATAACCTAGAGGAATTATTGCAATTTTTTTATTAGTTTTGACTTTTGTTTCACCATAGCCTACAAACTCACCCTTTTTAATATCAGTTATTTTTATAACTTGGCTTTCTATTTTTTCTACTTTCTTTACACTACTGTCTTGGTAACCATAAAGTGCAATGCCACACCTTATGTAATCTACAAAATCAAGTTTATAATTTATTAATCCACTACCCCCAATATGAACTACATAGTCTTTAAAACTAAGTTTCTTTAACAATTTCAAATATTTTTTAAATATTTCTATTTGAATATTTGTTATTCTTTCATTTGTACTTTCAAAACAATGAGTAAAAATTCCATCTAATTTTAATTTTGTATTTTTTTTGATAAATTTTAAAATTTTAATAAATTGTCGTTTTGTCTTTATTCCAAGCCGATTCATACCTGTATTTATTTTCAGGTGTAGTTTGATTTTCCCATTTATTTTTGCAATTTCTTTTAATTGAGAAAGATTATCGCATGTTATACAAATATCTTCCTCTTTTGCTTTTTGAAAATCAGTACAATATCCAAGAACAAGAATTTTAATATTTTTATTAATTTTCCTTAGGGCTATTGCTTCTTGTAAATTTTCAGTAGCAAAAAAATTACAATATGGGGATAAAATATTTACGACATTGTTCGCACCATGCCCATATGCATTTGCTTTAACAACAGCAATAATCTTATGCCCAGACTTTTTGCATAATAGCTTATAATTATATATCAAATTTTTTGCATTAATATACTTAGTAGAAAAATATTTCATCGCTTTATATATATGAAAAAAAATTAAATATTGACTATTACCAGTGTTTATCATATAATAATATCATGAAATATTCACAAAATTTGATACATGCTCAAAAAATAAAAAGGCTAGAACCAATAGAAAACTTATGTAAAAAAATTGAAAATATAATTTTAAACAATACCCCATCTTTTCTTCACAAAAGAATTTTAGACAAACTAAATACCATTACACTTGATGTCAAATATGACATGTCAAGTTCTGAGTTCTTGGAACAGACAAATACTATTATGATTAAAATTGATTGTCTTAATAATATAGATGTTTATTTGCATGAAATTATGCATGCCATTGGCTCAGAAAAATTAGATCATGGATATAATATCGGATTAAACAAAAGATGTGAGTTTAATATTGATAATGAAAGAATTATAAGAAGTAATTTTGGTTATGCTGCAAACGAGGGACTAAACCAACATTATACAGAGACTTTTCTACCAAAAACTACAAAATTTTCAGATGTTGTTCCATTTTATAGCTTTTGTGCAAATATTATGGCTACACTTGAAAAATTTGTTGGCATTGACAGATGTAAAGCTGCACATTTCTCAGGTAAAGGAATTGATGCCCTTTTAACTTACATAAAACAAGCATTTTATTTACATAATGAAAACAAAGCCATTAAATTTATACTTGCTCTTGATGCATATATGCATGTTTCAAAATATCAATTAATTTTTGGTATAGCACACACACCAGACACTAAGTTGCTTTTAGCCGAATGCTATAAAACACTTATTTCTATGGCACTAAAAAAAGCAAAATATGAAAATAAAGAGATACTTTTTTCAGACATAATTACACCAGATCATTTAAAATCAGAAAACTTCACATATTTTGTAAAATATCTACAAAGCGATTTGATAAAATATTTTTATACAGAAAAACACTACTTAGATAATCATACCACTTCAGGCTTTTTAGGTTTGTGCGAAAAATCAATGCTTGATTATTGTTATTTAATGTATAAACATTATTTTACATATAAAAGCTTTAATAATATAACCCTACCAGAAGAAATAAAATGCGGAGAATTCTATAATCATATGCTTTTAAGCTGTTTTGTATATGATAAAAATGGTAATGTATGTCCTATGGATATGAGTGATTTCTCACGAGAACTTACACTTAATATATTTGATAGAAATGCAAGATTTATTCCAAATAAACAAAGTGAACTTGTGCAAATGGTAAGAGTAGTTCTCGCATCAAGAAACAGTGTAAGATGCGGCGCAGAAATTGATGACGAATATATTATAGCTAGTACCAAAGATATTGAATTTAATTTATTCTTAATTGATAGTGCTCCTACGACGTATAAAGAAATATTACCTTTTATTGATAAAAATGTTCTATCAAATAAAGAAATTTTAACAAAAATTTTTAATGAAATATTATCATCAAATTTAGAAAAAATAAAATTTATTAAAGGTTTACCAAATGACATTAAAGAAAACGAAGTAGTGCAAAATGAAATAAAAAAAATAAAATCAAGGCTTATTAATGAATATAATAAATAATAAATAATAAATATTTGACAATCAACTTAATTTGTAATAATATAAATATGTCATATCTTTTATGACATTTGCGGAAGTGGCTCAATGGTAGAGCATTGCCTTCCCAAGGCAACGGTTGCGAGTTCGAGTCTCGTCTTTCGCTCCAAAATAGAAATGCACACGACGTGTGCATTTTTATTTTAATTAACAGCTTCTTATAACTCAATTACCAAAAGTAATTCTTTTTGGGTTTCATGATAAATTCTTCATCAGTATAACTATAATTTTCTAATATAAATTTTTAAGT
Organism: uncultured Clostridia bacterium; assembly: GCA_944383255.1. GTDB lineage: Bacteria > Bacillota > Clostridia > Christensenellales > UBA1242 > UBA5893. The sequence continues at coordinate 20,699 of CALWOY010000041.1, read as the reverse complement.
TATCTTTCTATTATATTACAATAGACAATGTCATTTTAAGTCTATATATTACATATTTGAATAATGTGAAGAGATTACACTATAAACATTAAGCTTTTAGGAATATGAAAATTTTTATATTTTTATAATTATATTTTTTTCCTTAGTATATCACCTTTTTCAAGTGGCAAATTTGTATAAATAAATATTTTTTGTTGAACATTTTTAGCATCTTGTAAATCATTACCAATTTCATCAGTCATTTTTGTCAATTTTATAGTTTTATTAAAGCATTCATTTGGTGAAAGGACTTCAAGTTCATCACCGATTTTAAAACGATTGCGTTGTTCAATAAGAGTTTTTTCACCATCACTGTTTTCAATGGCGTATGCCATATATTCATATGTTTGTACTGGCGATGATGACTCCAAACACTCTCTATCTTTTTCACCAAGATAAAAACCAGTGGTATATCTTCTATGGCTTGATTTCATGAGTTCATTTTCTAGAACCTCTAATTCTTCCTTTGCTATTTTATCACCTTTATCAAGTGCTCTTCTATAAGCATTTACAACATTTGCAACATAGTATGGAGATTTCATCCTACCTTCAATTTTAAAACTTGTTACTCCTGCTTGTTCAAGTTCATTAAGATGCTTTATCATCATTAAATCTTTGGAGTTTAAAATATATGTTCCGCGTTGGTCTTCTTCTATTTGGTATTGGTCACCTTTTCTTGATTTTTCTGTAATGGTATATTCCCATCTGCATGCTTGTGCACATGCTCCACGGTTTGCATCACGTCCTGTAAGATAGTTAGAAAGCAAACATCTACCACTATATGCAATACACATTGCACCATGCACAAATGCTTCCAATTCAATATCGTCTGGTATTTTTGCTTTAATTTGTTTAATTTCTTCAATAGAAAGTTCTCGAGCCAAAATTATGCGCTTAACGCCAAGTTTTGCTAAAAAATTTATTGCGTAACTATTTAAAATATTTGCTTGAGTACTTACATGTATAGTAAGGCTTGGTGCATACTCGCGAATAAACTCAATAATTCCAAGGTCGGACACAATAACCGCATCTACTTTGTATTTAACTAGTTCATCTAAATATTCTTTTAAACCATCGAAATCATTTTCATGAGCCAAAATGTTTATTGTGATATACACCTTTTTACCAAGACTGTGAGCATAACGAGTTGCGTCTTCTATTTCATTATCTGTGAAATTGCCAGCAAATGCTCTAAGTCCAAATTTTTTACCTGCAAAATATACCGCATCGGCTCCAAATCTAAATGCCGTTTCCATTTTTTCAAAAGTACCCGCAGGTGCTAATAATTCTGCCATATTTTTCTCCTAATGTTTATTATATAAAACACTAGTAAAAAGTCAATTATTTTAATCTGGTTGCCCTTTGAGTACCCCCTATGCCAATGATATGATATATGCCACCAAAAGTATCAAAATTGCGTCTTGCTAAAAGTTTTTCAACTATTACAAGATCTTTTGGCAAAAATTTAACAGAAATCCCGCAAGAAACATTGACTTTGCGTGGAGTGTTGATTATTTGACATTGAACTTTATACGAACTTAGCAAGTTTGCAAAGTTTATCGTGTGTGACCTGGCACGAAAAACTACGATATAGTAGTCCATAATATCCTCCTTTGTAGTCAACTTTTGATATTATTTCATATCATATTACTATATGATTTATTTTGATAACAGTGCAACTACAATGGTAAAACCCAAAGAGGTTATAAATGCAGTACTAGAAGGATTGACAAAATACAGTGCCAACCCTGGTCGCAGTGGACATAAACTAAGTATGATATGTGCAAATAAAGTAGAATCTGTACGTGAAAGCGTAAAGCGATTTATAAATTCAGACAATGTAGTTTTTACAGAGAATTGTACAGACGCACTCAATCTCGCAATATTAGGCACAATAAAAAATGGTGGACATATTATTTGTACTTCAAATGACCATAATGCAAGTGCTAGACCAATATTTGAAATGTCGAAAAAATATGATATAGAGGTATCAGTTGCAACGCCAACAAAGCCGGGGGTATTGACTGTTACAGACATAGCAAAACACTATAAAGACAACACTTATCTTGTGTGTGTAAACCATATGTCAAATGTAGACGGTGAAATTGCAGATATTGAAAGCATTGGCAAATTTTGTAAAGAAAAAAATATACTATTTTTAGTTGACGGAGCTCAAAGTGCTGGACACTTGAAACTTGATATGAAAGGATACGGTATAGATATGCTTTCACTAGCACCACACAAAGGACTTTATGCTCCACAAGGTGTTGGGGTGCTTGGATTTTCTGACAATGTAAATTTAAATCCAATACGCTTTGGAGGTACTGGCACCGAGGGCGAAAATTTATATCAGCCAACGACATCACTTGAAAGATATGAAAGTGGTACTCTTCCAACTCCAAACATTTTAGGTCTTGGAGCAGGGCTAGGATTTGTGAACAAACATTTTAATGATATAAATACCAAACTTGATGACCTTTCAACTTATTTAAATTTTGAACTAAGTCAAATAAATGGCGTAAAAGTATATACACATCCAAACAATGCATATGGTGTGATTGGTTTTAATGTAAAGGACTTTGGTTCAACTGAAGTCAGTCAAATATTAAGTGACAAATACGGAATATGTGTACGCGGAGGGCTACATTGTGCGGGACTTAAACACAGATTTTTAAACACTTTGGAGCAAGGTGTTGTAAGAGCATCGCTTTCGTATTTTAACACCTTTACCGAATGTGAAAGATTTGTTAAAGCAATTAAACAAATATCCAAACTTTAGATATAAAAAAACTTGCCAAAAGGCAAGTTTTTTTAAACAATTTGTTATTTTCTATTTGCAAATACGCCAACGATACCAGATAAGAGTGTTCCAAGACTGAGCATATAGAAGCCAACACCTGGCATTAAGATGGCTGACAAATAGTCATTGACATTACTCTGTGATACACAGTATACAATACCAAGAACAATTGCGACTAAAGCCAAAAGTAATTCAACTATTGCAATAAGTTTTAATACTTTGTTCCAGTCTATTTTGCCAATACCAATGAAGCCCAAGAGATAACAAATTGCATACAAACATCCAAGCACTAATGCAATTAACAACAAAACTTCACAAACTGTCCCAAGTGCAGCATTGTCGCCGGCTTTTTCAGCGAAAATGCCAATGCCGTCAAGAGTTTGTGTGGTGTTTGTAATATCACTTGTTATTTGTGGAACCCACATGGCAAGGAAAATACCTATGAAAGCCACAACTACAAGTCCTATTGCAATGATGTTTGTAATAAGTCTTTTCTTCTTCATCATTCCTCCTTGTTATTATTTTAACAACAAACAAAAATTTAATCAACTAAAAAATGCTTATTTTGCATCATACCAAGTTTTACCACTGCCTATACTTACAATTAGTGGAACTCTTAGGTGTACTACATTTTCCATACATGATTTTAATATGTCTTTTACCATTTGCTCTTCACCTTTAGCACAATCAACAATAAGTTCATCATGAATTTGTAAAATGAGTTTAGATTTTAATTTTTTTGAACTTAATTCTCTATCAACTTTTATCATTGCCAATTTTATTATGTCTGATGCACTGCCTTGAAGTGGCATATTCATTGCCACTCTTTCGCCAAACTGCTGCATATTTTTATTTAAAGAGTGAAGTTCGTTTATTTTCCTAATCCTTCCAAACATTGTCCTACTAATTCCACTTGCTCTTGCAAAAGCGACGTTTTGCGCCATATATGTTGTTACATTTGGATAAGTAGTATGATATCTATCCATAAAAATCTTGGCTTCTTTTGCAGATATCCCCAATTGATTTGATAACCCAAACGCACTAATTCCATATATAATTCCAAAATTTACTGCTTTTGCTGATGAACGTTCACTTTGTGTTACTGCATCCAAAGGTTTTGAAAATATTCTAGCGGCAGTTGACCTATGGATATCCTCACCATTTAAATACGCTTCAATCAAATGTTCGTCACCAGAAAAGGCAGCAAGAAGCCTAAGTTCAATTTGGTTATAATCGGCTGAAACAATTGAACCATTATCAAAGCGAGAAACAAAAAGTTTACGAAGATTTCTACCGTCTTCTTCTCTAATTGGTAAATTTTGCAAATTTGGTTCGCTTGATGAGAGTCTACCCGTTGCCGTCAAAGTCTGATTAAAAATTGTGTGTATACACTCACCTTTTTCACTGACAAGTTTTGTATAAGGGTCTAAATAACCACTAACCAATTTTTGTACTTTACGATATCTTATAAGTAAAGGCACAATAGGATGTTCATCTATAAGCAAATTTAAATATTCAATGCTTGTAGAGTGCTTTTTGTTGTTAAAATCACTTAGTTTAAGTTCATCAAATAAAATGCTTGCAACTTGTTTTGGTGAATTTAAATTAAAATCTTTATTTGCATATGCATAAATTTGATTTTGAATATGTTCTAGTTCTGTTTTGTATTTGTCAGTCAATTCGCTTAAATGGTCGCTATTTATATAAAAACCATCTTTTTCCATTTTATATAGTACATATGTTAAAGGAATTTCTATGTTGTTATAAACAAACATCAGTCCCAATTTTTGCATTTGGTCTAACAAATCTTGTCTTAAAAGACTAAATTCTTGAGTTATTATATCTTTTCCTCTCTTTTCACCCGCGTGGACAAGATATAATGCAATACTTACATCAAAAACTTCACCTTTTAATTTCAAAAAAACATCATTTCTATGCATGTGAGATTTTAAATCATAAGTTATTTTAACTATATTTTCATCATACAAAATTGGTGTTAAATATTTTAAAACAACATCTTCATCAATTGTTGAAAAAAGGTCTTTTTGAGAAGGTACAACATATACAGCATCATCGTTGATTGAAAATTCAATATCACTTAAAAAATCAAAAGCAAGATATTTTATTTCACCATTTAAAATTACTTTTAGTTGATTTTCATCTTTAATTTCAATACGGTTTTCTTTTAATTTATGCACCGAAGATTGCAATTCATTAGCACAATCTGAAAACAATTCTTGCCTTCGAAGTAGTGAGCGGAATTGATATTTCTCAAAAAATTCTTTTACACTTGCATTAAAAGGAAAATCATATTGAAAATGTAGTAAATTGACATCAATATCACAATTTGTATTTATTGTTGCCAGCTTATATGATAAATATGCACTATCCCTACCTAAAACCAATTTTTCTTTTAATCTACCTTTAATTCCATTGATATTATTGTATATATTATCTAAAGTATTATAAGTTTGTAAAAGTTTAGTAGCAGTAACTGAACCTATGCCTAATACCCCTGGGATATTGTCAGAACTATCACCCATTAGTGCTTTTAAATCAATTATCTGAGCAGGACTAATACCAAACCTATCTTTTATATTACTTATATTTATTTTCTCAACTTCTGTTATCCCTTTTTTTGTAAGCCAAACTTCAGTATTTTCATCTATAAGTTGTAAAACATCTCTATCTCCTGAAAGAATAATATTTTTGACAGTGCTATGCTTCGCTACTGTTCCAATAATATCATCTGCTTCAATATCAGTCATTTCAAATGTAGTAATATTCATTAAGTTTAAAAGAGTTTTAAGTAGTGGCATTTGCTCTCTAAGTTCAGTAGGCATTTCTTTTCTTGTACCTTTATACTCAGCGTACATTTCTGTTCTAAAGGTATGCCTTGAATGATCGAATGCAACACATATATACTCTGGTTTTATATCTGTTATACATTTAACTAAAATATTTACAAAACCATAAACCGCATTTGAATATTCACCATCTCTATTCGTTAAAAGAGGCAATGCGTAGAATGCCCGATTTGCAAGACTATTACCATCTATTATTAAAAGTGTTTTCATATTATATCCTTTTAAATAAAAAATGCCATACGGCATTTCAAATAAACATGTCAGTAAATATTTTTATTATAGCCTCACCACCGTTAAAAAGGCTTCCTATCCAATCTGGAACCACCGTTGCAATTATAAATACAACTATTGCCAATATTATTAAAATAATCAATATAATTTTTATTATTTTTCCTGCAAGTCCACCAAAAGCAAATAAACATAATAGAGTCATTGCGCCATATTCAACTGCGAAATCAACATATGGCTGCACATTTGCTGAAATAGAAAACAATTCATTTGAGCAAGCCTCATTTACTTTAAGTAATGCAAGTCCTATTACAAAAGCGGTTGTTATTAAAGTTAAAATAAAAAAATATAATTTTTTCATAATTTTCTATAATATATAATATCATAAAGCGATGAATTTGTCTATATGTTTAAAATAATTTTCTGTTAACCAATTTCGCGTTCTTTTGCTTTTTTTGTGTTTTCTTTTTTTATTTGCTTACGCTCTTTTCTTGATAAATTTGGCTCTTTTTTACCAATTTTTTTCAATTTGTCTATAAAATTAACCTTATTTTCTTTACCAATAAGAAGTCTAGTAATATTCCCCCTATGCATAAACCACATTAAAAAGTATAAGGAAAACAAAATTATTGTAATAATAATGTTATCGTGAAATTTATACCCTTCCACAACGGTAAGTGCAGTTATAAATAGAAACGATGTGAGTGCACCATAATCAAAAATAACCAAATACAAAAAGCATACAACAAAAGCAATAATTGCCCAATAAGGTTCTGCTACCGCAAACATTCCAAGCATAGTAGCAACACCTTTACCACCTTTGAATTTATAAAACACTGGAAAACAATGTCCTAGCACCGCACTTGCCCCACCTATATACAAGCCAATAAAACTCAGTTCATTATTTACATCACCACCAAACATAAAGAAACCAAGTAACGCTGGAATTGCTCCTTTTAAAGCATCAAAAAATAATGTTAAAAGCCCATACTTAAAACCAAAAGTTCTTAACATATTCATTGAACCAGGGTTACCGCTTCCGTGTTTTGTGATGTCATCATGTTTCATTCGTGATATAAGTTTAGCAGAACTTATATTCCCTAATAAATATCCACATAAAACTAAAATAATATAATTTAAAATTTCCAAATCAGTTGCTATCTCCCTTTGAACGAGTTATAAAAGTTATTGGTGTTCCACTAAAATCTATGGCTTGTCTAAACCTATTTTCCAAATATCTCAGATAAGAAAAATGCATAAGTGAAGCGTCATTACAAAATAGCAAAAATGTTGGTGGATTAGAACTTTTTTGTGTAATATAATTTATCTTTAATTTCTTGCCATTTCTATATGGCGGTTCATTTGACAGAATTGCTTCCCCAAGAAGTTCATTTAATTTCCCAGTTGGTATTTTCTTGCTAGAATTGTCATACGCAGACTTGGCAAGTTCAATAACACTACTTAGCCTTTGCCCCGTAACCGCTGAAACATATATGCTTTTAAAATATGACATAAAAGAAAGTTCATCTTTTAAGTTTTTTTCAAATTCATTCATGGTATAGGTATTTTTATCAACCAAATCCCATTTATTTACAACAATTACACTTGGCTTACCTTTATCGTTAACATAACCAGCAATTCTGACATCTTGTTCTGTAATGCCCTGCGTTGCATCAAACACTATTAAAACAACATCAGCACGTTCTATAGCCTCCATTGAACGTATAACTGAATATCCTTCAACGCTTTGCTTATCATAACTACGCTGTCTGCGAAGCCCTGCAGTATCTATCACTGCATATTTATTTTTATTATAAGTAAACTCTGTTGTAGTTGCATCTCGAGTTGTTCCAATCACATCACTTACGACTGCCCTTTCAAAACCTAAAATTTTATTAGTTAAACTACTTTTACCAACATTTGGTCTACCAACAATTGCAATTTTAATAGCATCATCTGTATAACTTTCATCTACTTTATTAAGTGAAGACACTATTTCGTCCAAAACTTCACCAAGCCCTTTTGCTTGCTCACAAGATATTGGAAATGGATCACCAAAGCCGAGCGAATAGAATTCATAAGTTTTTTCAACTTCAAAATTATCAAGTTTATTAACAACCAGAATTACTTTTTTGTTTGTCTTTCTCAAAATCTCAGCAACTTCTTCATCTACCTGTGTGAGTCCCTCTCTGCCATCAACAACAAAAACAATTACGTCAGCAAAATCAATTGCAATATCGACTTGAGTACGAATGGCATCTTGAAATACATCATCACTTTTTATATCAATACCACCAGTATCAACTATTCTAAAATTATGTCCACACCATTCGGCATCTGCATATATTCTATCGCGTGTTACACCTGGAGAATCATCAACGATACTGATTCTCTTGCCACATAATTTATTAAAAAATGTGCTTTTTCCAACATTTGGGCGACCAACTATTGCAACCAAAGGCTTTGCCACAATATACTCCTTAGCTAGAAGTATAACATATTACCTACATTTTAACAAGTTTAATTAAGTGATTTCGTTTTCTTTTTAAGTTTTAAATTTGTTATAAAGTTCCTTAACCAAAAAAAGATTGCGTAAGTTAAACATACTATAATAATAGATGTGACCATCATTTCTCCGCCCAGCAAGAAATTTGTTTCCATATTTTGTCCAAACATATCAAAAGATACCATTTCAAAAATTATACTACCGATATATGAACCGCAAAATACCGAACTGATATTTTTAACAAATATTGAAAATATGATGCCTAATATTATCGCCATATATACATAAGGTTGAACAAAATTGTACTCAAAATTAGTCAAATCAAATGCATTATAGCAAACAAAAGTAGCGAGTATTATTAAAGAGCAAAGGAGCATAGAAATTGTATTTTTCGCGTTTTTTAACTTTGGAAGCAAAACTACAAATGCCAATGTGAAATTAAATATGTTAAAAGAAATTTCATAGCCAAAAATATTTATACTTCCAAAAAGCGATAAAACTGCTCCCACAAGAAAAAATAATGAAACTAAAAGTCTATTAAGCCCACATAATTTTAAAATACTTTCAAAAACACCAAATGCACAAAGTATTGAAAGTACACCCATTAAAACAAAAGACAAATTCATAAATACCTCTTTGTTTTAATATTTGCAAAAAATATTCAAATATGTATTATTTGCACTTTTTGTTGCAATAAGCACAATTTTTCTTTCTTTTTAAATAATGAATAAGAGAATAAAATAATATAATAAAAATAATAACACAAATAACAGTTGTCACATACCCAAATAATTCAGTAATTTTAAAAAGTGTATAAGTAAACATGGATATTACATAGGCAATTAAAAATTGAGAAATAATTGAAAATACTGCCCATTTTGTACCCAATTCTTTTTTAAATGTTACCAAGGTGGATATACAAGGACAATAAAGTAGACAAAAAACCATAAAACTTATTGCACTTGCAGGTGTAAAATGAACTGCACTTGACGTTAATACAATACTTTCTGCAATAGTCGAAGTATTTACACCATTAAAAATGGCTATCGAAGACACAATAACCTCTTTAGCAACAAGTCCCGCCATAAGTGCACTCACCGCTCCCCATGAAGAGAAACCAAGTGGAGAAAATATGGGTGCTAAAATTTCACCCAATGTTTGTAAAATGCTTTTCTGCCCAGAGAATTTTACATATGTAAGTGAAAATGAAATATTCTGCAAAAGCCAAACTACAATTGATAATGATAAAATCACACTTCCGATACGAACCAAAAATGATAAAGCGCTTTGTAAAGTATAAGATAATGTATGTTTTATAGATACCTTTTGATATGAAGGAAATTCCATTATAAAAGTTTGCTTATTTGATGGTAATTTGCTTTTTTCTAAAAACAAACTCATAAGTAGGGCAATAATTACTCCCAAGATATATATTAGTGCAATAATTAAAATATTTTGTGCACCAAAAAACGCACCACCAATTACTGCATATACAGGTAATTTGGCACTACAACTCATATATGGTGAAAGTAGTGCAGTTTTAATTTTTGCATTTTTATCGCTCATATTGCGTGCAGTCAGTGACGCAGTGGTACTGCATCCAAAGCCCATTATAAGAGTATAAACACTTCTACCAGACAGCCCAACATTTTTTAAAGTATCATCAAGACAAAACGCAAGTCTGGATATATATCCTGTTTGTTCTAAAATATCTAAGAACAAAAAAAGCATTACTACCTGTGGTAAAAAGGATATAACACTACCTACTCCATTAAATATACCATCTCTTGTAAGTGCAATTAAAAAGTCTGGAACATTTTGATTATAAAGAAAATTAACTACATTTTTTCCTATGATATTTTGTATTAAATATCTTAAATTGTTAGACAAAAATTTCCCCACACTGAAAAATGTTAAATAAAAAATTACAAATAAAATACAAAAAAATATAGGCAAACAGAGATATTTATTTAATATTATTTTATCTATTTTGCTTTTACCAATTATTTTTTTTGATTTATATTCACAACAAGCTAAAATATTATCAATTTGTTCATAGTTTAATTTTATATAATTTTCTAAATATTTATGATTTTCTTGTGAAATGCTATCATTTAAATTTAATAATTTACGATAATATTCGCAGCCACAAAGTGATTTTATCTTATAAAAATCAATTTCATTTGAATTTGTATTTGTAAATTCTAGTTTATTTAAAATATCAAACAAACGATTAAAACTTTTCAATTTATTTGCTTTTAAATTTACAACAGCAATGCCCAATTTTTCTTTTAATTTGTTGTAATCCAAACTTATATCATTGCCAACTTCGTTTATTACTATTAAAATTTTTCTTCCTAATTTTATTAGTTCCATTGCAAGAAGTAAGTTTCTTCTTAATGTTTGATTGTTACAAAGACAAATAATATAAGATTTTTTGTGTGAAAGAATATAATCTATGGAAACCTTTTCTTCATAACTATTAGGTGAAAGACTATATATACCAGGTAAATCAACAAATGTATGCTGTGTAAATTTTGATTTAGCTCTCGTAAATGATACAGTTACACCATGAAAATTTCCTGTATGAACTTTCTCCCCTGTAAGAGTATTAAAAAAAGTACTTTTACCAGTATTTGGATTGCCAACTATCAAAATTTCATCCATACACTACCACACAAGAGGCTTCTTCTTTCCTAAGTGAAATCATTTGATTTTTAAGTTCTACAAGTAATACTCCATTTCTTAAAGATTTATTTCTAACAATAATTTTTTGCCCACAAAAAAATCCAAACTCCAAAAGCCTAGTTTTTATTTTTATATCAATATCATGACATATATTCGCAATAGTATACTGTGTATTAAATTTTACATCACTTAAGAAAAAATTCTTCATACCACATTGTATGAAGAATATAAATTTTTTATGTTTTTATTCATTTTTTAAAAATTCAATAAAATTAGCGGCATCCGTAAATTGTCTATAAACCGAAGCGAATCTCACATAAGAAACTTGATCCAAAGGCTTTAACATTTCCATAACCATTTCACCAATTTTTATTGATTCAACCTCATGAGTACTTTCCTTCAATTTTTTCTCTATATCACTTGCAATTGTTTCAATTTGAATTAAACTTACAGGACGTTTCTCACAAGCCTTAATAATCCCATTTATTATCTTGTTTTTATCAAATGGCTGAATACTTCCATTTTTCTTAATTACAAGTATTGGGGTGCTTTCAATTGTTTCATATGTAGTCCATCTCTTGCCACATTTAAGACATTCTCGTCTTCGCCTTATTGAATTGTCACCAGTTTCTCTCGAGTCAATAACTTTACTATCTGCGTTACCGCAATACAAACACTTCATTTGTTACTCCTAATGTATCAGCTATATTAGTATACAATAACGAAAATCATTTGTCTAGATGTAAGTTAGTTTTTTTTATTTTTTGTTTCACTAAATGAAATTGTATTCGAAGTTCTGGGAGCGGTTGAGTATAATTCAACCAATATTGTGTCGTCTCCAATTTTACAGATTTGGTTATATGGTACAAAAATTTCCCCACCCGATTTGAAGACATTCCAAATATTTTTATCACCAGGTACAACAAGACCCGTAATATTACCAGTAGACAATTCAAAAACAATGTCAACAATGTGACCAAGTCTTTTCCCATCTACGACATTTACCACTTCTTTGCATCTAAGTTCCAAAAATGAACTTTCCAAACTTGACTCCTTAATAGTATATATGCAAAAAGTGTTACAAAAAATTACTCATGTGCATTTAATGGTAAACGTCCTAATTTTTCAGTACTTTTATTAAAATAAACATAACATGGTTTATCATCTTTTTCTTGCCTATAAACTTTTTCAAAAATTTGTTTTGCTTGTTCAAAATTTCCTTTTTGATAAGCCCGAACTCCATTTTCAAACTCTAAATGGTGCTTATACAATTTTTCACGTTTCTGCCTTGCAAACACTTCAAGACATTCAAAAACAGATTGTTCAGTTCCCTCAATATCAACTTCGCCTATATATCGATATGCTAATTTAAATGTTGTTGGCAATGTATTTAAAGTATTTTTTGTGACCAGCATAATCGAACCAAAAGTTTCATTTATCTCATCTAGTTTTGAAAATAATTCCATCGAATTTGTTACTATTGTCGGTGCTTTTCTTTGGTCGTCACCCACAACACCAAATATAATTTCATCTGTATGAACAATAAGCCCAACTTCCAGTTTAGGCATATCTTCAGATAAATTTTTTTGCTTTATGGCACGAGATATGTTTATTGCACAAGTAATGGCACTTTGTGGTGAAATAAAAACCGATAAAAGTCCATTTTCTAAATATTTATCTACAAAACCGCCAAACTTGCGTATTATTGGCGTTACTACATTCAAATATGAGTTGACATAATTAAAGTTATCCTCTAAACTCAAAGTTTTTGAAACAACACCACCACTTTTTATATTGCAATAAAGCATAGTAGCGGTTTTTTTTACTTGGCTTCCAACTTCAAGTTCTATTATGCTTTTTTTACCCAAAAATTTTATAAGTTTTTTAGGTACAAATTTTTCATATTCTATACTTGTTTGTTTTATTACTTCATCTTTAATTTTATAATTTTCATTTATTTTTTTTAATGAACTTTCAATTTCCTGGAATTGCTTTGTTCCACCAATATTTATTTTATCTTTAACTTCTCCATATGCAAGCCTTTTTGTGACTGTTTCAATTTTTTTTATTGGTCGTGTAGCAATCATAAATGTTATAGCCAAAATAAACAAATAGACTATTGCTAAAAGTATAATCCAATAATAATTATTGTTATTTGTAGTGGTTATATTAAGTGCGGTACGAACAAAAACAGCAGGACTATTAGAATAATTATTTATACTAAAAAGTCCAAACATAAGTCCACCAAATACAAGTGTTACTGGAACAGTGGAAAGAAACAAAACTGTACTTAATTTTCTTGTTTTCAAAAACTTGAAAAATAAAACATTACCACTTATTAAATTTAATACATTAAAAGCAATACATACCCATCCAAGAGTAGATATATCAAAAACAATTCTACCATTTATTATAGATATTCCCGAAAATAGATATGATGATGTCACAGCACCGCCAACAAGCGACACCAAAAACACAACTATCCAAATTTTTGTATTTGTTTTCATATATTTTGGTTTGTAATTTTATAAAAAAAATATTCAATTTTTTAATAAATATTTTATTTTATTACATAATAAAAATAGGAGAAAAAAATGAATCAAAAATTTTTAAATGAAATATACAAAAATACAAAAATGGCAGTACAATCAATAGAAAATATGTACCCTAAATTTAGAAGTACAAAATTAAAACAATTTATGAAAAATGCTCAAGAAAAATATATGAAATATTTAGAGCAATGTAAAAAAATTGCACAAGAAAAAAAACTAGAATTAAAAGATGCTAGTTTTTTCTCAAAAACAATGTTAAAAATGTCAATATCAATGTCTACCCTATTTGATAAATCTAGTGAACACATAGCAGAGTTGTTTTTATTGGGAACAGTGCGTGGAACACTAAGTTTGTATAAAGAATTAAAAACATATAAAGATGCGGACAAAGATATAGTTGACCTTGCAAAAAGTTTAAAAAACTTTGAAGAACAGAGTTTTGAAGAAATCAAAACTTACTTGCAAGAATAGTTTAATACTTGGCAAGATATTCGTTTATTGAAAGCGAGGCAGTTGCACCGTCACCACATGCTGTAATAATTTGACGAAGATGAGTATTGGAAACATCTCCACCACAGAACACACCTAAAATACTCGTCTTTTTATTTTCATCTACAACTATATAGCCATAATCATCTCGCTTTAAATCACCAAAAATTTCTGTATCAGGAGTTCTGCCTATTGCAACAAAAAGTGCGTCTACGTCAAGAGTTTTGGTATTTGAAGTAATTTTATTAAAAACTTTTATTGCACTAACTTTTTCATCTCCAAGCACTTCCACTACTTGACTATTTAAAACTAATTCAATCTTCCCTTGTTTTTCAAGTTCTTTTATTCGTTTTACTAAAATTTCATCGCCACGAAATTCATCCCGCCTATGGATAAGATATATTTTCTTCGCAACATTAGATAGATACAAGCAATCTTCTAAACTTGTATTGCCACCGCCAACTACTGCAACTACCTTTTCTTTATAAAGTGCACCATCACAAGTTGCACAATAACTTACACCTTTTGATGTAAGTCTTTTTTCACCCTCGACATTAAGAAGCCTTGATGTTGCTCCAGTGGCGATATATACACATTTGCTTTCATACTGGTTTTTGTCGGTTTTTACTATTTTTACTTTGCCTTTAAGGTCACAAGCAATGACATCTTCAAATATAACTTCAACACCTATAGATGTTATTTGCTCAAACATGGATGTTGCAAGTGAAGCCCCATCAATATGTGAAAAACCGGGATAGTTTTCAACATTTGTAGTAATCACCATTTGTCCACCCGGCATACTTCTTTCTAGTATCAAGACTTTTTTGCCTGACCTTTTTAAATATAACGCACAAGTCATTCCACTTGGTCCACAACCTATAATAATGCAATCGTACATAATAACCTCTTTGTATATTATACACAAAACTGACAAAATAAAAAACAAAAAAAGGAAGATTTCTCTTCCCTTAATTTTGTATAATTATCTCTTACTAAATTGTGAAGCCTTACGTGCTTTTTTAAGACCGTATTTCTTTCTTTCTTTCATTCTACTGTCACGAGTAAGGAAACCACCCTTTTTAAGAACAGCCTTAGTTGATTCATCAGCAAGTATAAGTGCTCTTGAAATACCATGACTTATTGCACCAGCCTGTCCTGAAAGACCGCCACCAATTACGTTTACAATTATATCATATTTGTTTACAGCATCAACTGCTTCAAGTGGTTGACGAACAATGAGTTTTAATGTGTCAAGACCAAAGTATTCATCAATATCAACTTTGTTGATTGTAATTTTGCCTGTTCCGTTTGGAAGTAGTCTAACTCTTGCAATCGCTTTTTTTCTTCTGCCTGTGCCAAGAAATTGAACAACTTTCTTGCTAGCAGTTTTGGTTGTTTTTTTCTCTGCCATTAGTTTCTAACTCCTTTTAGTGTTACATTAACAGGTTTTTGTGCTTCATGACCGTGATTTGCATCTTTGTAAACTCTTAGTCTTGTGAATTGCTTTCTACCAAGAGAGTTTTTAGGAAGCATACCTTTAACTGCACGCTCAACTGCAATATTTGACTTTGTAGCCATAACAGTTTTATAGTCCATTTCTTTAAGTCCACCAGCATAACCCGAGTGACTTCTAAGCATTTTTTGAGTAAGTTTTTTACCAGTTAAAACTACTTTGTCTGAATTTATAACTATAACATGATCACCAGAATCAACATGTGGAGTGTATGTTGGCTTGTTTTTGCCTGTCAAAATGTCTGCAACTTGACTTGCAAGTCTGCCGAGTGGCATATTGCTAGCGTCAACAACATACCATTTCCTTTCCACATTTTCTGGCTTTTGCATAAATGTTTTCATTTAATTTCCTCCAAAAAATTGTGTGCTACTTTTACTTTTAAGACAAACTTTTTTGAAGGGGCTAACATTACAAAAAAATATGCCTTAATAAAAAGACAGCATTATTGTATAATATATAAATTGTAATGTCAAGCATATTTTTGCAAAATTTGTAACTTAAATTTAAGTTTTTAAATATGCATATTTATGCAAATTTTAGAATAGATATACATAATTTAAAGAAGGCAAAATTGACATTTTTATGTCGCTTCGCTCCTAAAAATGACAAGTATTATTTATAAATACTTAACATCATACAACATTAGTCCCTTAGCGCAAAGTGTGCGCCCGCCATACTTTCTTTCCCCTGTTTCAAACATTTTATCAATATTTGAAATTGGTATAACATTGTCTGCGATGTCCAAAATTGTCCCTACAATTATTCTAACCATATTGTATAAAAATCCATTTCCGGTTATTTTAAAAAATATCAAATCTTCTTTTTGAGATATTTCAATGCTATTAACTGTTCTAACAAAATCAACTTTGCCAGAGCGAGAAGCACAAAATGCTTTAAAGTCATGAGTGCCCTCAATTTTACTTTTTATATTATTTAGTGTATTTAAATCATAACAATGTTTTTTCTCACAAACATAATCATAAAGAAATGGGCTTGTAATCTTTGATGTGTTAACTGTGTAAACATAAGTTTTTAATTTAGCATTTTTTCTTGCATCAAAATTAGGTTCGACTTGTTTTGCAAAAAGTATTCTTATATCATTTGGCAAATACGTGTTTATGGCAGTAACAAACTTTTCACATGCAATACTAGACTTTGTATCAAAGTGTGCATATTGTCTTAGTGCATGCACACCTGCATCAGTTCTTCCACTTGGATAAATTCTTATTTTTTCTTTTGTGACAATGTAAAGTGCGTCTTCTATTCTTTTTTCTATTGTATCTTTGCCCGGTTGAACCACCAGCCCCGAATATGCCGTGCCCTTATATGAAAAACATATACAAATTCTTTTCATATGTTTATATTAAAGCAATTTGTGATATTTGTAAAATATTTTACACACAAATGCATTTTGTGTTAATCTTAAAAAGAAATTCACATATTATACTAGGAGTAAATATGTCTAAAAAAATAAATGAAATTGTAGATGGCAATACAGCATGTGCCGAAATGGCATATAATTTTACAGAAGTTGCCGTTATATATCCAATAACTCCATCATCACCAATGGCGGAACTTATTGACCAATGGTCAACGCAGGGCAAAAAAAATATATTTGGTAATGAAGTTTTAGTAAAACAAATGCAGTCCGAAGGTGGTGCCGCAGGAGCACTCCATGGGCTTGTACAAACAGGTAGCCTTGCTTCGTCTTTTACATCAAGCCAAGGGCTTCTTTTAATGATACCAAATATGTATAAAATCGCAGGTCAATGTCTTCCTGTCGTCTTGCATGTTTCTGCTCGTGCACTCGCCACCCATGCCCTAAGCATATTTGGTGACCACAGCGATGTAATGTCTACAAGAAGTACTGGTTTTTGTATGGTATGCTCTAAAGATGTGCAAGAGTGCTATGATATGGCACTATTTTCACATATAATGACACTTAAATGCAGTTTGCCATTTTTACATTTTTTTGACGGTTTTAGAACAAGTCATGAAATGCAAAAAATTGAAACCCTAAACATAAATAATATAAAAAGCATTTTCCCATATAAAAAATATTTTGAGTTTAAAAATCATGCACTTACTCCAACCAATCCCATATCAAGAGGCACCTCACAAAACCCAGATGTGTATTTTCAAAATAGAGAGCGAGCAAATAGTGTTTATGAAGATGTAAACAAGTATGCATATGAAACTTTTAAAGATATTGAAAGAATCAGCGGTAGACACTATGCCCCATTTGAATACTATGGTGCAAATGATGCTGAAAATATAATTGTTTCAATGGGAAGTTCTGTCGCTACAATTAAAGAATATGTTGAATATTTTGCAAGTCGTGGCAAAAAAATTGGAGTCATAAATGTTAGACTATATCGTCCATTTTTTGATAAGGAGTTTATAAAAATTTTGCCAAAAACTACAAAAAAAATTGCTGTTTTGGATAGAACAAAAGAAAGCGGAAGCGTTGGCGAACCACTTATGCTTGATGTTGTAACATCACTTGCAGAAAACAATATAAATATTAAAGTTTTTGGTGGAAGATATGGGCTTGGTGGGAAGGAATTTGATTTGGCATGCGTCAAAGCAGTTTTTGATAATCTAAATTCACAGAAAACTAAAAATCACTTTACAGTTGGTATAGACGATGACTTAACTCACTCTTCACTTGAACTTTCTGACTTTGACATAACAGAAAATTGTTACGAAATGAAATTTTATGGTTTAGGTTCTGACGGAACTGTAAGTGCGAATAAAAATAGCATTAAAATTATTGGCGAAAAAACCAATAAGTTTATTCAAGCATTTTTTGAATATGATTCAAAAAAATCTGGAAGTTTAACAACTTCGCATATTAGAATTTCCGACGCACCAATAAACAGGGCTTATAAACCAAAAAGACATGACCTAATTGCAATTCATAATTTCACTTTTGTTGCAAGATATGACCTTATTTCTTCATTAAAAGATAATGGAATTGTATTATTGAATACAAAACTTTCAGTAAGTGACCTTGCTAAAGTTCTCCCCCGCGAATTTTTGGACAATTTAAAAAAGCACAATGCTAAACTTTATGTAATTGACGCACAAAAGATAGCAAATGAAAACGGTCTTGGAAGAAAAATAAATACAATAATGCAAACAGCATTTTTTAAAATTGCAAACATAGGTAATTTTAAAGAAATTGTGCAAGAAATTAAGGATAATGCAAAACGCTCATATCAAAAGAAAGGCGACGATGTTGTTTTAAAAAATTATAGATGCATTGACGAAGCAATTAAAAATGTTAAAGAAATCGATTACACAAACTTCACCTATTCAAATATCGACACCACTCCCGCAAAAACAGATAGCAATTTTTTTGATGATGTCATTTTGCCAATAGAAAAACTTAAAGGAGATAATTTACCTGTTTCAAAATTTAATATCGATGGTAGCATCCCAACCAACACATCAAAATATTTAAAACGTGGCATAGCAATTAACTTGCCTAAGTGGATAAAAGAAAATTGTATTCAGTGTGGCAACTGCACCATTGCCTGCCCACATTCTGCACTAAGAAGCATACTTACAAAATCTGAGCAAGCCGACCAGACTTACATTGACGCAATTGCTATGCCGGGATATAAATTTAAAATTCAATTAAGTCCACTTGACTGTACTGGTTGCGGAGTTTGTGCTAACACCTGCCCAGCAATTAAAAAAGCACTAGAAATGGTAGATTTCGACAAAATTGAAGAAAAAGAACAAAAAAATTATGAAAATTCATTAAAAGTAGACAAATACCATTCAATTTTCAAAAAAAATTCAGCAAAAGGCTTGCAATTTTTTGACCCATACTTTGAATTCAGTTATGCCTGTGCTGGCTGTGGAGAAACTCCTTACATCAAAATTTTAACACAACTTTTTGGTGATAAGATGATTGTAGCCAACGCCACTGGTTGTAGTTCTATTTATGGTGGCTCATATCCTGTATGCCCTTATGCAAAAGATAAAAAAGGACACGGCGTTGCTTGGGCAAATTCATTATTTGAAGATAATGCAGAATTTGGCTATGGAATGGCACTAAGTCAAAGACAAAATCAAAACATGCTTATCAAAATCATTAAAAAAATTTTACCCAAATGTGAAGATGAATTAAGTCCACTATTAAATAAATTCCTAACCGAAAAGTCTTTAAGTTATGAAGAACAAACAAAAGTCAAAACCATTGCAACCTATCACCTATCAAAGAACAACGATAGTGACTATGAAATGCTATTGGGTCTTTGCGATTATCTTGTAAAAAAATCCATCTGGATAATAGGTGGCGACGGCTGGGCTTATGATATTGGCTATGGTGGTCTGGACCACGTGCTAAATAGCGGAGAAAATGTAAATATTTTGGTGCTTGATAGCGAAGTTTATAGCAATACTGGCGGGCAAGCATCAAAAGCGAGTCCAAGAGGAAGCGTTGAAAAGTTTAGTGCTAACGGAAAAATCACTCAAAAGAAAGACCTTGGTGCAATTTTCATGGCAAATAAGAACTGCTATGCTGCAAGCGTTAGCCTTGGTGCTGACCCAAACCAAACCATTAAAGCACTAGCAGAAGCAGAAGCCTTTGACGGTCCAAGTATAGTTATTTGTTATGCTCCATGCATAAACCACGGCTTTGATATGTCAATGTCGCATAGCCATATGAAACTATGCGTTGAATGTGGGTATTGGAATTTGTACCGTTTCAACCCTACCCTTGAAAAGCCACTTTCACTTGATAGTGGTGAGCCAACAAAAGATTATATGGAGTTTTTGAATACCGAAACAAGATTTACTTCACTTAAAAAGATTGATAGTTCTCGAGCAGAACAACTATTTAAACAAAGCGCTCACGATGCCGAACAAAGACGAAAATTTTTAAAAGATATGCTAAAAATTCAAAATAATGATGAATAAAATAGTATTTAAGGCACAAAATAAAAAAGCAGAACATAAAAACATTTATGTCTGCAACATAGTGGCAAGAACTGCCACTATTTTT
>CALWOY010000040.1 GCA_944383255.1 uncultured Clostridia bacterium | reverse complement strand
GAGGTGGTACAATAGATTGTGCAGTTATAAATTTGAATCATATAGTTTGTGGTTCTACACTTGCACTTGGTGGAAGAACACTTGATAGTTCTATTGTGGAATACATTCAAAAGAAATATGGTGTAACGATAGGCTTAAAAACTGCACAGCACCTAAAGGAAAGTATTGGCAGTTTGTATGAAAGCGATACTTCAACAGAGGAAGTTTCATGTATAAATAATGGTACAAACTTAGTGGATACTGTCGTTATTTCGGCGCATGATATTTATGAAGCCACCTCGTTTTTCTTGGATGAATTGGTGCGTGTAATAGAAGCGACTATTTCAACTCTTCCTTCGGACCTTGCGGGAGATGTTACAAGAAATGGAATAACGATAACAGGTGGATATTCAAAGATGGTTGGTCTTGAAAAATATTTAAGAACATGCCTTAAAGTCAATGTACTTATTAGCGATGAAAGTAGTGAAGCAACGTTGAATGGACTTATTAAACTTGTGAATAATGCAACTTTGTTAGATCAAGTTGCTCAAAATTGAAATGCAAAAATAGCACAAAAGGGACATAAATGTACAAAATGTTCCTTTGCTTTTTTTTATATACTTATTAAACTAAATTTGAGGTTAAAATGGCAAGGAAAATAGTGTTTACGAGTGGCAAAGGAGGAGTGGGCAAAACCACTGTTTGTGCTAATCTTGGAGCTACTTTATCAAATTTAGGATTTAGAGTTTGCATTTTAGATGTGGACATTGGATTAAATAATCTTGATGTTGTGATGGGAATAGAAAACAAAGTGGTTTTTGATATAATAGATGTGATTGAAAGTAGATGTCGTGCCAGTCAAGCACTTGTTCAGGATAAGAATTTTGAAAACTTATATATTCTTCCATCAGCGCATTCTTATCGCGGAGAAGAGGTGTCGGCAAGCGATATACAGGGCGTTGTAAAAAGCTTAGAAAATAGTTTTGATTATATATTTATAGATTGTCCAGCAGGGGTGGAGCAAGGGTTTAAGCGGGCAGTTTCTTGTGCTAGTGAAGCAGTTGTTGTGGTCACACCACACATATCAAGTATTAGAGATGCAGATAAAGTACTTTCGATACTTGCTACATATAGTTTAAATCAAAAATACTTAGTGATTAATCGTGTAAGAGGCGACCTTATGATGAATGGCGAAATGATTGATGTTGATGAAATTATAAGATTTTTGCATATTCCAGTGCTTGGTGTTATTCCAGAAGACGATGATATAACAGCACTTTCAAGTATTGGTGCTTTAGGTGGTAGAGAATCAAACAGAGCATGGATGTTACTCGCAGAAAATTTACATAATGGTACTCAAAAAGTATATGATTGTAAACAAAAGTATCGAGGGTTATTTGGTTCTTTTAGGAGAAATATTAAAAGGAAGGTTTAATTATGAAAGTTACTATTGCTCAGATAGGAGAAAATAGATTAAAACGTGTTTTGGTGGATGACAAAGAAAATAGTCCAGAAAAACTTTGCGAAGTGTTATCAAGCGATTTTAAAAATGTATGTGAATGTTATATGGATGAACCCAATGTAGTTATAACAGCAGACATCACAGATGACGGAATTGAGTTTAATGCACATATAACAGCAAAACGAGTTAAATCAATAGGTGTTCTAACTGTTTAAAAATAAAAATACAATATATCGTGGAGAACTTTGGCAAAGATATACACATAACAGATGCCGAATCTGTTTACCCCATAATGTATAGACATAAAATAAACGCAGAAGTTTTTTGGTCAAAGTGTTTAAGTTTGGCTATTTTTGTTGCCATGTTTTATGTTTGTGTTAATGTTTATAGTATATTAAAAGTGGTGATATTATGAAATACAAATTACATCCGCTTTTTATATTATATCTTATTTTTTTGCTTATAATGGGGCAATTTGAAGGGGTGCTTATCTATATTTTGGTTGTTTCACTTCACGAATTCGCTCATAGTTATACTGCCCGAAAATTAGGTTATAAATTAGATAAATTACTTCTTATGCCCTATGGTGTTTGTTTAAACTATAAAACTAATAATTTTCTACCTAAAGATGAAATCTTAATTGCAATAAGCGGACCTTTAATAAATATTTTGCTTTCTATTGTGACTATTGCACTTTGGTGGATTTTTCCAGTTTCACAAATATATACTAAACAATTTTGTTATGCAAATATGGTAATGTTTGTTTTTAATTTACTTCCTTGTTATCCTCTTGATGGGGGCAGAGTGCTTGCAGGAATAATAACAAAAAAATATGATAGAAAATTGGCAATTAAAGTGACAGTTACATTTAATTTGTTGATTTGTTTAGTGTTTATTTTAACATTTATTTCAGGATTATTTTTTGGTGTAATAAATACAAATATTTTAATAATGTGCGTATTTTTATTCTTGGGAATTTTGGAGCCACAAAAGTCAACTTCCTATGGATATTTAAGCCTATATTCTGATAGAAAAAATGTTTATAAAAAAGGAAATCAAATTAAATTTACATTGGTATTTGGTGATGAACCTATTTATAAAATAATGGCAAAAATGTCGAAATTTAAATTTAATGTTTTTTATGTTTTACTAGAAGATAAAAAAATGAAAATAATATCTGAAATAACACTTAATAATTTTGCATTAAAATATGGACCGACAACAAAAGTAGGTGAAATATTTAAGTAAAAATGCACAAAATACAAGCATGAAACAAACACTTAAATATATTTATCAAACATTATTTAAAAATCTTAAATACGCAGAAACAAAACATAGTATTACAATGACAATCGCATCAGCCGTCATTGCTTTTGCAAGCACTTATTTTTCTGATAATAAACTGATAAATATTTTAGCAAGTGCGACGATTATGCTCGCACTTATTTCAATAATATATTCCTTTATTGCTCTTCTTTCAAGAAATGTAAAATTGCCTAAGAAAGACACTCATACTGAAAACAAAAATCTTATGAGTTATAGAACTATCAGTAATTACACTGATATAGGATATGCAAAAAAGATAAAAAAAGAATACAATCTTCCAACTAACTATAATATAGATGAAATGGACCTTGATTTAGCCAGAGAAGTAATTTCAGTAGCAAAATTAGTTAGCATAAAATTTAGTTATTTTAACTATGCACTTTTCTTCTTGTTTTTAAGCATACTTTGTACTATAGTTGCTGTTTGCATAAGGGGCAATTTAATATGATAGAAGAGTTTGTATTTTGGCTTTTAAGTATAGTAGAAGATGATCCAATTCCATATGAAATTTCAAGCATTTGCTTTTGTTATACACAAAATGGTGGAGCAAAAACGCTTTTTATGGGTGGATGTGAATATGCTCCAAAGTTAAATTATCTATTTGACTATTTTCCACTTGAAGCGCAATATTTTAACTCTAAACAATTAGAAAAATTTTCAAATACAAATTATTATGACAAAATTGTATGTAATCTCATTGATGAAAGCTTTGCAAATGATATGCTTAAAAAAGAATTTTATGGAAGAAAGATATATTTTGGTGAATACAAAGGTAAATTAAAATATTTATTCACTGTTAAATGAAATAAAGTGTTTGTACTTTTTGTAAATTTTTGCTAAAATGTAAATGGAGAAATTTATGGAAGTACTAAGAGAATATTCTCAACTTGTAAATAAAACAAAATCTGTTTTGTCGTATGATATATCTGAAACACCTATGTTAGATAAAATGCCAAACGTAGACCTTGAATATATAGCAAATCACAGTAACATAACTGATGATATAAAACTTGTTGGTGAACTTGGAGAATTGGTTTTTCAATTAAATGATTATACTTCAGCGGTGGTAAATTATGTCACTATATTTTTGTATGCACATAGATATTATGAAGTAATGGAATTTATATCAAAGTTGTATGCTGGTCATATTTATGGAGCATCATATGTAAGTAAGGGAAAAGATTATAATATAAAGGAAAGGCTTTTTGATAGGTTTATAGAAGTTGTTGAAGTAGGGAATTTGTCAGTAGAACTTTATATGCCACTCGTTCTTTGTGCCATATTCGAAGAAAAAAACAAAATATATTATTGGCATGATATTGCAATGGAATACATGCAAAATTATATGCGTGAACATGAAGATGAATTAGGTGATTATGTTTTAAACAATAGCCAATATGAGTTGATGTATTTAACATTGATTTTAAATTTTGATACACAAAAAGGCATAAGCATAATTTTTAATGACCTATCACATAAAAATGTAAGTGAAGAAAATGCTGAATACTTCTTAAAAAAGTATATTAACGATACTTTGGCATTTTTTGATAAATATTTACCAAGTGAAAAAGAATCGCGTTTGCATTATATAAAGGTACTTTCCGCTATAAAAAACAATGTAGAAGTTGAAAGCAGGCTTGAAAAATTATATGATAGCGAAAATGATACACAGATAAAAGAATACCTATCAAAAAGGCTAGGTATAAGTGAAACCTTAAGTTTTGGTAGCGAGGCACATTTTGGTGTACTTGCAAGAAAGAAAGTTGCACAGCCTCAAGAGAGAACTCTTGGTATAGCATTTGAGAACTTGCCTTTAGAATTTAAAAGTGGGAAACTAGCAAACGTCACTGAAAAAACCTTTTTAATTGAAGTTTTTAAGCAAGAAAAAAATCTATTAAATCTTGCAAGTTTAAAATCACTTTATGATGTTTTCAATAAAGAAAGTTTAAATAATTTTGCTGAGAAATTGTTTGATAAACATAGTCAAACTCAAGATATTCTTGCCAGTAAATGGTGTGTTAGAATGTTTTCGCTATTGTCAGAAGGCCTTTTTGAAAGAAAAATTTATGAATTTTTGTTTGTACTCTATAGGCTTAATAGGAACAAAGAAGGTAGGTATTTGACATTGTGCCTTATGTACAGTCAAAAACCAGCATTTATTCAAATGTTTAACAGACTTAGTCAGTTTAAAATCTTTAAAGAAAATATTGAAGAATACATAAAAATATTTGCAACGCAAAATAAGCAACAGGTTGAAGAAGTTAAAGATTTGATTTTGCCTCAAACACTTACCGATGAAGAAATCCAGAAAGAAATAAGTCGCTTACATCTAAATTTTATCTCGCATAGGACTTATACACGTGAGTTGTTTTCGAAATTATTTATACATCATTCCATTTTTAATCAATTTGCAAATAGGCTTGTTTTTGGGGAATATAAGCAAAATAAACTTTATTCAATATTTCTAGTCAAAGGTCAAGAAATAGTATATATTTATGGAAATAGGCAGGAAGGCGGAGATGTAGTTATAAGTTTAGTGCATACGCTTGATTTAGATGACAGATTTGAGAAAGTGGATTTAAAACTTCCTAACGCATTGTTTGAACAATTTCGTCAAAGCAAAATTGATGTTAGAGATTTTAATCGGGCAAGTATGTCTGTTAGCAATTTTTATGGGACTATAGTAAATGGTGGAGAGTTTGTTAATCATTTAAAAAAATATGACTTTGTACCAAATGTGAAAGAGGGTGAAGTACAATTTATGTCAATGGTTTGTGAAAATAAGATATTAAACATTTTGGTTGAAATATCATTTCAAAAACCAATTACAACAATTTCACCAGTGGCAACTCTTGATAGCATAAGATTTTACAGGTTAAGTGAAGTTATGCGTGATCAACAAAAATATTTGACTATGAAATCACAAAGTTTAAGTCTTGGTGGAGTTGAAGAAAGATATTTTGATTATATTTTGTCACTTATAAAGAATTGATGTTTTTCGACCAAAAAAGTGTTTTTTGGTCAATTTTTTTAATAGGAATTGGTCATAAAATTTTGTTATAATATCTTTGTTTTAAGGAGATATTATGGAAGGACGCGATATTTTAAAATTTATGGCTCAACAAGCAAAAAACAGACTTAGAGGTAAAGACAAAAATCTTAGGCCAAATGTAAAAACTATTAATGTAAAAGACGATGAAAAATTATATGGTATTGTTAAAAAAACAGTGGATGACAATTGCATAAATCCGCTTGCTGAACTTATAGATATAAAATATTATAAAACTCTTTCTAATGACCAAAAAGAAAGATATTTCTTTAATCTTGCAGACAAATATAGAGAATTAAAACAAAGATATGAACATGAAAAATTAAAGCAAGTTAATTGAAAAACTTTGCATATTACTTTTGATATGTTATACTAAATATATGGACATTTTAAACCAATTAAATGAATCACAAAAACAAGCACTCTTAAACGCTAAGGGTGCTGTTTTGGTAACAGCAGGAGCAGGTAGTGGGAAAACAAAACTGTTAACTCATACCATTGCTTATTTAATTAAAGAGCAAAGCGTTTTGCCAGAAAACATACTTGCAATAACATTTACAAACAAAGCAGCAAACGAGATGAAAAACAGAATATTCCAACTGGTCGGGTCGACTAGTGATATTTGGATTTCTACATTTCATTCTATGTGTCTTAGAATGCTTAGGCAAAATATTGCAAAACTTGCTGATTATACATCAGAGTTTTCCGTTTATAGTGAAAGTGATAGTGAAAAATTATTGAAACAAGTAGTTAAAGATTTGTCACTACCATTAGATAATGTAAAACATTATGCTACAGTAATAAGTTTTTGTCAGAACCATAATATCGATGTTTATACCTATGCCAAAAATTCAAGAAGAGATGAAGATGATTCTATAAAAGTCTATGAGTCTTATGAAGAAGCACTTATAAAAAATAATGCAATGGATTTTGATCATCTTTTATCTAATGCTTATAAATTACTAGGTAGTTATCCAGAGATTTTGCGAAAATATCAAGAACGCTTTGAATATATTTTTGTAGACGAATTTCAAGATACTAATACCATTCAGTATGATATTGTAAGGCTTTTATCACAAGTTCATAAAAATATCTTTGTGGTAGGTGATGAAGACCAGTGTATTTATACGTGGCGTGGAGCAAACTTTCAAAATATATTTAACTTTAAAACTGATTTTGCACCAGTAAAAGTTTATAAACTTGAGCAAAATTATCGTAGTACAAAAACAATAATAGATACTGCAAATAAATTGATTTCAAACAACTTTGAAAGGTTTGATAAGGTATTGTGGACAGAAAATGAACAAGGCAAAGATATAGAGTGCAATAAATATTATGATGAACAAAATGAGGCAGAGTCAATTGTTGCAAAAATATGGGCTATGACAAATAAGAGTGAGTATAAACTTAGCGACATAGCAATACTTATGAGAATAAATGCACTTTCACTTCCTTTTGAACAAAAATTGCTCAATTATAATATACCTTATAGAATTTATGGTGGTTTTAAATTTTATGAAAGACAAGAAATAAAAAATTTGATAAGCTATCTTAGAATTTTTACTAATCCAAGTGATGAAACTGCACTTTTAAGAATTATCAATTTTCCAAAACGCGGTATAGGTGATGGTGCAATACTTAGATTAAGGCAATATGCTTTAGACAACAATTTATCTTTATTAAATGCAATGAAAAATTTAGCAAATGGCGTGGATGGATACTCACAACTTACTCAAAAAGTGAAACCATTTATTTCATCGTACATAAAACTTGAAGAACAAAGACCTAATATGTCACTTCATGAATTTGTTACGGCAGTAATAGATGAATATGCTATTAGAAGTGCTTATCTTGATTCTACTGATGAAAATATGGAAAAACTTATGAATATTGATGTATTTGTAAACTCAGTAGATGAATTTGAAAAGGCAAACGGAAATGCTACTCTTTCTGATTATCTTGAAAGCATAACGCTAGAAGCAGATATAGATTACATTGGTGATGAAACATTGACACTTTCAACAGTTCATTCAGTAAAAGGTCTAGAATTTAAAGTTGTATTTGTTGTTGGAGTTGAAGAGGGTATATTTCCATTATCACGTAGTTCATATAGTCAAAAAGAAACTGAAGAAGAACGCAGACTTATGTATGTGGCTGTAACACGTGCAAAAGAACGTTTATTTTTATCATATGCTCAAAGTAGATATTTGCATGGTAAAAGGTCTTACACTACTCCAAGTAAATTTTTGGATGAAATGGGCTTAGATGCTAGTCAAAAACAAAGAAAGTTTGATTATACTAGTTTCATCCATAGAAATTTGGAGAATAATATTTTTATAAAACAAGTGGTTACAACTCATTCTTCAATGGATTCTTATACAGTTGCAGACAAAAACGAAAAAGAGAAAAAAGATATTTCTATTTATAAAGTAGGACAAAAAGTCAACCATCCAAAGTTTGGAAAAGGGGAAATAGTTGATATAGTTGACAATGGAGTGTGCGCAGATATAGTTTTTGAAAATGTTGGTAAAAAGACGCTTATACTGGAAATCGCACCACTTGAAATTTTATCATGAGGTTTGTTATGGATGAAATGAAAAAATTGGTAGAAAAATTAAATGATTATGCCTACCATTATTATGTGCTTGATGCACCAATTATTTCTGATGCGGAATACGATGGGTTGTATGATAAATTGCTTGAATTAGAAAAAGCAACGGGTATAGTACTTCCAAATTCACCAACACAAAGGGTTGGAGATACTGTTTTATCCAACTTTAAAAAAGTCACTCATAAAATTCGTTTATATAGCCTTGATAAATGTCAATCAAAGGAAACGCTTTTTTCATGGATGCAAGATGTTCGTGAAAAAGAGGAAAATGTTGACTTTACTCTTGAATATAAATTTGATGGCTTAACAATTGTATGTACATACGATAAAGGTTTTTTAAAGTCTTGTGCAACAAGAGGCAATGGTGTGGTTGGTGAAGATGTGACGCTTCAAGTAAAAACTATAAAAAGCGTTCCACTTTCTATTCCTTTTAAAGGTGAACTTATTGTTCAAGGCGAGGGAATGATAACGCTTTCTAACTTAAAAAAATTCAACCAAAAATATCCCGATGAAGCATTAAAAAATGCTCGAAATGCTGTAAGTGGTGCTATTCGTAACCTTGATCCAAAGCAAACCGCAAAGCGTAATCTAGATTGGTTTTGTTATAATGTTTTGTATGCAGAAGGGAAGACGTTTGCAACGCAAGTGGAGATGTTTGAGTTTCTAAAACAAAATGGCTTTTTAATCTCTCCATACAAACATTTTAAATCTCCTGATGATATATTATTAGAAATTGAAAGGGTAGACAAACAGAAAACCACACTAGACATTTTAATAGATGGAATGGTGGTAAAAATCAATCAACTTAACCTTCGTGATGAGTTTGGCTATACATCAAAATTCCCCAAATGGGCAATGGCTTATAAGTTTGAGGCACAAGAACTTTCTACAATACTCAAAGACGTAATTTGGCAAGTGGGGCGCACTGGGAAAGTTACTCCTATTGCGATAATAGAACCAGTTAATCTAAGTGGTGCTACTATATATCGTGCTACGCTCAATAACTATATGGATATATTGCGCAAACATATTTCTATTGGCTCACGTGTCTTTGTTAGAAGAAGTAATGAAGTTATACCAGAAATAATGGGACTAGCGGAAGAACTAGAAGGCGCAAAACCAATAGAGAAACCACAATTTTGTCCAAGTTGTGGAACACGGCTTGTTCAAATAGGTGCACTTGATTTTTGTCCAAATTCCGAGTCTTGTCCAGAACAAATAATTGACAAAATAACGCATTTTGCTAGTCGAAATGCTATGGATATAGAAGGTTTTAGAGATAGTACATCTAAATTATTATACGAGAGCGGTATGGTTAAAGATGTTGCGGACTTGTATGTTTTAAAAGAGGAAGACTTATTAAAATTGCCATTGTTTAAAGAAAAAAAAGCAAGAAATCTTCTAAATGCGATTGAAAAAAGTAAAGACGTTGAACTAAGTAATTTTATATATGCTCTCAGTATTCAAAATGTTGGAACAAAGACTGCCAAAGATTTGTCAAAATACTATCGTACACTTGATGAATTAAAGGTTGCAACAAAAGATGACCTTGCAAAAATCAGAGATATAGGCGAAGTGGTGGCAGATAGTATTGCTAGTTATTTTAATAATTCAAAAAATATTACATTGATTGATAAACTTATTGATTATGGCATAAAAATTAAAAACAGTAGCCAAACAGGAAATAGTGAAGGTATTTTTAAAGGCAAAACATTTGTTTTAACTGGAACTCTTGAAAGTTTTACTCGAACAGAAGCAACCGCTCTTATTGAGCAAAACGGAGGGCAAACTTCATCATCGGTAAGTAAAAATACAGATTATGTGTTAGTAGGAAAGGAAGCGGGAAGTAAACTGACGAAGGCGCAAGGCTTGGGTATACAAATACTTGACGAACAGACTTTTAAAAATTTATTAAAAATATGAAAAATATATTCACAAAATATTTATTTTATGTTACAATCAAAAGGACTATAAAAAGCGAGGTGTTTTGATATGATGAACGAACCACCAATTGATGAATTGGTAAAAAAGATGGATGGCAATAAATATAAGCTTTGCATTATAATGGAAAAACGTGCTAAAGAACTTGAAAAACGTATTCCAGCCGAAATTGAAAAAAGTGAAAAAAAGGCAATTAGTCTTGCTGCTGATGAAATTTATGAAGGCTCAGTAATTTCAAGTGATGATGTAAGGTAATAGATTTTGCTATTTTAATTATGACTACACATTGTGTGGTCTTTTTTTATGAACAAACTTAACTTAAAAATACTTTATTTTCATTTATAATTGTGTTATCATAAAAATATGATTGCAGAAGTTATTGTTGACATTACAAATAGTACAGTGGACAAAGTATTTGACTATGTGGCTTTAGATGACACAATTGTTGGTCAAAGGGTTATGGTCCCTTTTGGTAGGCGAAATATTCAGGGCTTTGTTATTGCTTTAAAACAATTTTCCGATTTGACTGATGATAAACTTAAAACAATTTTATATGCAATAGATGAATATCCTGTGATACTTTCTGAGCACATAGAACTAATGCACTTTATGGTAAAAAAATATCATTTAAGGTTTGTAGATTGTTTAAGGCTATTTATTCCTTCTGAACTTAGGAGCGATGATGTAAAACCACTTATAAAAACTTATGTGTGTGTGCAACATGACACACAAGAATATACTAAATCTGTACGAAAAAATGCTAAAAATATAATTGCACTATGTAACTTTTTGGTAAAAGGCGAAAGATATCTTAAAAGTGAGTTAACAAAAAAATATTCTCAAAGTGCAGTAAATAAATTGATTGAATGTGGTATATTGCAAATTGAACAGATACAGCAAAATCGTACGCCACAATCTTATGAAATGTCAGAGCAAAAGCACACACTTACACCAATGCAAAAACGTGCTGTGGATGTTATTTTAAATAAAAATGATATTTATTTGCTATTTGGTGTAACTGGCAGCGGAAAAACTGAAGTTTATATGTCAGTTATTGAGAATATTGTAAAGATTGGGAAAAATGCAATAATGCTTGTACCAGAAATTTCTCTTACTCCACAAGTCCTTGCTCATTTTCGTGCAAGATTTGGTAACAATGTCGCTATACTGCATAGTGGACTTAGCGTTGGTGAGCGTTTTGATGAATGGAGAAGAGTACTCTTAGGTGAAGCAAGAATAGTTGTTGGTGCGCGTTCTGCGATTTTTGCACCAATTCAGAACTTGGGAATAATTATTATTGACGAAGAACATGAAACAAGTTATATTAGTGAATCAAATCCACGCTATAATACTTTTGATATTGCAAAATTTAGAAGTGAATATAACAAATGTTCTTTAGTACTTGCAAGTGCAACTCCCGATATTGATAGTTATCAAAAGGCAATAAATGGAGAATACAAACTTTTGACCTTGCCAACAAGAATAAATGATAAACCTATGCCTAGAATTCAAATAGTTGATATGCTTAGCGAAATTCGAAATGGCAATACCGGAATGTTTTCAAGTGCACTACTTTATGAACTTGATAAGTGTATAAAAGAAAAACATCAGGCAATGTTTTTTATAAACCGCCGTGGATATAGTTCATTTATGCGTTGCACAAACTGTGGATACATACCAAAATGTACCGATTGTGATGTCACGCTTGTCTATCACAAAAAGGAAAATAAACTTAAATGTCATTATTGTGGAAAGCGCTTTAAAGCATTAACTATTTGTCCGCAGTGCAAGAGCACTGCAATAAGAAATGGGGCAATTGGCACAGAACAAGTTGTAGCACAACTTCACGAAATGTATCCACAAGTTTCAATATATCAAATGGACAATGACACCACACGTACAAAAAATGCATATCAAAAAATTCTTTCTCAGTTTGGTAAGTCTAAGCCTGGTATTTTGGTGGGAACTCAAATGATTGCAAAAGGTCATGATTTTTCAGATGTCACACTCGTTGGAATAATTGATGCTGACCAAAGTTTGTATCACAGTGATTATAAAAGCACTGAAAAAACATTTGAACTTATAACACAAATGGCGGGTCGTGCTGGACGTGATAGGGCTGAAGGTAAAGTAATTTTACAAACATATGCACCAAGACATTATGCTTATAGGTTTATTGCAAACTATGATTATAAAAGTTTTTTTGATAAAGAACTTAGTATTCGTAAAAACACAATGTTTCCACCATTTACGACAATACTTAGACTATTATTTTTATCGCAAAGTGAAGAAATAGTTCGCGAAATAACAAAATTGTGTTATACTGATATAAGACACCTTCGTGATATATATTTAGATGATTTTGTATATCTTGATGCAATGAAAAGTCCAATTACTAAAATTAAGAATAAGATAAGATATCAAATTCTTATGCGTATCAAGCACGAGCATGAAGATGAAATAATTCAAAAACTATATGAAATATGTGATAAACATACTAATGCAAAAGTTAGTATGTTTGTAGAGATAAATCCACAAAATTTAAGTTAAAGGAGTATATATGGCAGTAAGAGAAGTTATTCAAAAGTCAGATGATCTATTAAGAAAGACAAGTAAAGAGGTTAAAAATTTTGATAAGAAATTGGAAGAACTGATTGACGATATGTGGGAAACCATGTACACAAATGATGGTATGGGTTTAGCGGCTGTTCAGGTTGGAATATTAAAGCGTGTTATAGTTATGGATGTTAATAATATGAAACTTGAACTTGTCAATCCAGAAATTATCAACCAAAGTGGTTGTGATATTGAAGAAGAAGGGTGCCTAAGTTGTGGTAAAATTCGAGGTAAAGTAAAACGCCCAATGGTAGTAACTGTTAGAGCACAAGACAGATATGGTTATCATTTCCAGATAACTGGAGAGAAATATTTGGCAAGATGTCTTTGTCATGAAATTGATCATTTAAATGGCATACTTTTCATTGACAAGATGGAAAAGGAGTAAAAAAGTGAAAGTAATATTTCTTGGAACTCAAGAATTTTCTTGTATTTGCCTTGAGTATATTTTAAAATCAAAACACAAAGTTGTAGCAGTTGTAACTCAACCTGATAAACCATCAGGCAGAGGGCATAAACTTGTTGAACCAAAGATAAAAGCAATTGCTAAGCAAAACAATATTCCTGTATACCAGTTTGAAAAAATAAGGCGTGACGGAGTGGAAGACTTAAAAAAGATTGATGCTGATATTATGGTAACTGCTTCATATGGACAAATACTTAGTCAAGAGATTATAGACATATGTCCACATAAAATAATAAATGTCCATGCATCATTACTACCTAAATACCGTGGAGCATCACCAATTCAATATGCTCTTATGAACGGAGACAAGGCCACTGGCGTTACGATAATGCGTACAGAGGCAGGAATTGATACGGGAGATATGCTTATTTCTAGTAAAGTACAAATTGATGACGATGATAACTTTGAAACATTGACGCAAAAACTTGCACATGAAGGTGGTCAACTGGCAGTTAAAGCACTTGATATGATACAAGAAGGTAATGTTGTTTGGATACCTCAAAACGAGAAGGAGGCAACATTTACAAAGATGATTAAAATCGAAGATACAATTTTAGATTTTAACAAATCGGCAAAACAACTTGTAAA
>CALWOY010000039.1 GCA_944383255.1 uncultured Clostridia bacterium | reverse complement strand
AGGTTTGAAACGACATATGCAGATGGAGGGTATACAATAACAGGGATAGGGACAATAACAGATACAGAACTAACCATAGATACAACGACATACAGTGATGGAGTGAATGGCAATGCACCAATAGTTGGAGTGGCGGAAGGTGCATTTGAAAATAACAGTACACTTCAAAGTGTAACTTTCACAGGAGAGAGTACCGACCAAGACTTTGTAATAGGTGCAAATGCTTTTAAAAACTGTACAGCCCTTACAAGTGTAACAATATCCAAAAACACCACCACAATTGGTGCAAGTGCTTTCGAAGGATGTACAAGTTTAAATAATTTAGATATAGAATGCTATGTATATATATATGATTATTGGAACGATTCTAAGTTGCGTACCATTGAAAGTCGTGCATTTTATGGTTGTACTTTGTTAACAACTATTAATCACTTTCCAATTATTGTCGGTATTATTATAAAAGCACAAGCATTTCTAAACTCTGGACTTAATTATTTTAATAATTGCGATGGTTGGGCTTATTCTGCGGTCTGGACAGTTAATGGAGATCAAATTGGCAGTCAAACTAATGAAGAATTAATTGGCAAAAGATTATCTGGAATAGAATCGGGTTATACAGATTATGATTGGGAAATTACAGCACTAAGGCCTGTTAGGGTGCTGGGAATGTAAAAAAATCCACCAGCTAAACTGGTGAATTTTTTTGCTATTTAGCAAAAGAATTTTGGTCTGCCCATAAAGATTGTGCAGATAAGGTCAAGTAGCCAGCAGATTACTGAGCCAGGGATTATCCACAAAATACCAAACACAAGTGTGAGTACTTTGCCACTTGTCGCGCCCTTAACGATACGATAAATTGCCCAAATGATATCAAGAACTGGTAAGCAAAGGATAAGTTTAACTATCCAAGGCAAATTGTCCATTGCTGCAACAAAACCGTTTTTATTTCCTGCCATAATATCCTCCTATTTACAATTATACACATTTGTAAAAATTTATCAAATAAATTCGACATTTAATTGATTTTGTCCAAAATAAACTCACAAAGTTTAGTTTACAATCTAATTATACTATTATATAATCTAATTTAGAACCAAAATGAAAAAATTTGAACTTGTTGTGAGTAAAAAATTCCGATTATTAAAATTTTTGCAAGATAATGTTAATGGATACACTTATTCAAATTTTTCCCGAGCCCTTAGGCAAAAAGATGTCAAAGTTGACGGCAAACGCGTAAGTGAAAATATTATATTGCAAGGCGGTGAAAAAGTTGAAATATACTTGCCAGAGCCTAAAAATGCTCTAGACATATACTATGAAGATGAAAATATTCTAGTTTTTAATAAACCTAAAAAAATCGAAGTTGTTGACGGAGAGTATAATCTTTGCGATGAGTATTTTAAACAATTTGGTAAAAAAATTTATGCTGTTCACAGGCTTGACCTTAACACAGAAGGGTTAGTTGTTTTTGCAAAGAGCGAAGAAATTTTAAATATACTAATTTCAGAATTTAAAAAACAAAATGTAAAAAAATATTATCTTGCTGTGGTTTCTGGACAGCCACATCAGTGTGATGAGTTTGTTGACTATTTAGTAAAATATGAAAATTTTGTTAAAATTTATGATAAAAAAATAAAAAATTCGCAAAAAATTATGACAAAATATAAATTATTACAAAAAAAAGATGAAATTTCTCTTTTGGAAGTTGAAATTGAAAATGGAAAAATGCATCAAATAAGGGCACATTTATCTTTTCACCAATTACCCATTTTAGGCGATGAAAAATATGGGGATACAAAAATAAATAAATTATACAAACAAAAATCTCAATGTCTTATTGCATACAAAATTAAATTTTGTATTGAAAACAAAAAACTTAAATATTTGAACGATGTCATGTTTCAAAACGATTTTTCACACTTTTTAAATTTTTTTCATAATAAAGGTGTGTGAACAATTTTAAAATCTCACTCCTAAAAGATGCATATTGTGGAAATCATGGCGAAATGTTTTGCGTTTTGCAAATGTCTTATTTTGCCTACACTGCAAGTGGACTAGGTAGTGATTTTGCGGAAATTTTTTTAAACATTGTGGAGGATGAAGAAAAACATCAAAAAATACTTGGAAAATTTATTGTCGAGCAGGGTGGCGATTTAGAATTTGATGTCGAAAATTTTAAACATTTGTATTTTACAAAAAATATAAAAAATATGTTTGAAAAAGCAATAGATTTAAAAGAAAAACGCATAATAAATTATAAAATATTACTAACAAAAATTTCAGATGCACATACTAAAAATATAATAAAAAATATTGTCGCCGATGAACAAAAACACATACTTTGGCTTAGGGATGCACTAGAAAAATATACAAAAAATCATTGAGATTTTTCGCTAAATTTATAGTCTTTTTGTCATTTATAGACACAACAAGATGTCGTGAGAATCTTTAAGTGGAAGAGATGCTCCCCTTCCTTAAATATTTCAGAGTGTAGGACAAATAAATCAGATTGCCGAAAAACAAGTGAGGCGAGGCTCGCAAAATGCACAAAAGCAGGAGTTTAGTGATCTAAATATTTATATATAAATATTTTTCTTTATTTCATTTGATAAAAATACTCTATTAGTGTTAAAATAAATCGAAAAGTGTAGGAGAAATTATGAAAAAAATAACTTCATACATATTATCGATTTTTTGTGTATTCACTATGGTGGCATTCTTTGCTTGCGGTGAAAAGTATAACTTAGAATTGGAACAAAACTATATTGAAATGTCAATCGGCGATGATTTTGACATTTCTTCTATTTTAATGCTTGAAAATATAAATGAAGAAGAAGTTTCATTTAGAGCATTCGACCAAAATGTTGTTACAATAGAAAATGGTAAAATAACAGCGGTTGGTGCAGGAACGACTTTTGTTGAAATATCATGGAAAAATCTGGTGGACAATCTAGAAGTGAAAGTTCTTGGTGAACCGCTTACATTGCCACTTGTAAGTGGGCTTGATTATGATACTCAGAGTGGACAAGTTGTGTGGAATAATGTTTTAGTAAATCAAGGTGGACAGACCACACTTGCAAATTCTTACACAGTACAAATTACTGATGCACAGGGACAAGAAACTGAAAAAATAGTGTATACAAATTCTTTTGTATTTAATCAAGTGGGAGAGTTCTCAATTTCAGTAAAAGCAAATGACAATATTCAAAATGGAAATGTGCTATATTATGGCTCAGAGTATTGTCAGCCAATAAAAGTGAATATTTTAAGTGCACCTTTTGATATAGCCTATGATGATGAAACGAACACACTTTCTTGGAATGCCGATGAAAGTGTAACAAACTTTAAAGTTGTTGTAAATGGACTTTCAAGTGATGTAATTTCTACAAATAGTTATGTTGTTGATTTGGCATCTACAAGTGAAAATGTACAGACAATATATAATATTCAAGTTCTTAGTACTGCAACTATTCAAAAGGATGTTATCCTAGTTGAAGGGCAAAGTCCAGTTAGTACATTCACAAGATTATATTCTCCAGCGCTTTCTATTTCAAATGGTTATATATTATGGGATAATAGTCAAAGTGGTGATTTTCATTATGAACTTACATATTCAAGTGATAATGGAGCAAATGGAACTGTAACTATTTCTAGTGGAAGATATGAACTGTTAAAGGTACCAGCAGGAATATACACTCTTTCACTTAGAGCCGTTGCGGATGGAGTAAACTATTTATCAAGTCAAACTCCAACTACAATTTCTAATATAGAGAAACTTGCTATGCCTGTGCTTTTGTTTGATTATTCACAGCGTACTTTAAGTGTTACAGACTATGAAAATAAAAATATACAACTTCAAATTACTTATGGTACGGAAACGCAAAATATAACACTTGAAAATGGCAAGTATGTGTTATCTAATTTGCGTGCGGGAACATATACAGTGGTTGCTCGTTCATTAGCGGGAGAGAGTGAACTTGAACTTTCAAGTGATTTATCTAATCAATTGACAATTATTCAACTTCCACAAGTTGATTTATCAAACATAACTCAAAGTGTAGTTGAAGATAAATATGTTGTAAATTTTGAAAAACAAGAAGATTTAACATATACCTTGACATATTTTGACGGAGAAAACACATTTGATTTAAATTTTGACGGCGAAGGCTATGGCAATGTAGATGAAATTTTTGATGAAGCAAAAGAGTATACAGTTACAATTACTACGTCAAAAGAAAATTCAGTACAAGGCACATATTATTTGCCATCACAAACAAATATATACCTTGAAAGGCAGCCTGATGTAGTTTTAAGCGATAACAAGCATTCAAACAATTCTCACACTATAAGTTGGGATGCACAAAATTACGCCAGCGGATATAACTATATAGTTACAAAAAACGGCGAACCATTTTCTCAAGGTCAAACCAATTTAACATCACTTGACCTACAAAACCTTAAATATGGTCATTATAAAGTGTGTGTCAAAGCACTTGGCGGAGATGTCGCAGGGAAATTATATCTTGATAGTTTAAA
>CALWOY010000038.1 GCA_944383255.1 uncultured Clostridia bacterium | reverse complement strand
AAAAGTAGTTTGATAAATGGCGTACTTTATCCAAAACTTGCCAATGACCTTAATGGTGCAAGTCAAATACTTGGCGATTTTAAAGAAATAAAAAATATAGATAAACTCGACAAGGTAATAAACATCGACCAAGCGCCAATAGGAAGAACTCCAAGGAGTAATCCAGCCACTTACACTGGGCTATGGACACCTATTCGTGACCTTTTTGCCAAAACTCCCGATGCCAAGGCTCGTGGTTATACTTCAGGAAGATTTAGTTTTAATATTAAGGGCGGAAGATGTGAGTCTTGTGAAGGTGCAGGAGTAAAAGAAATTGAAATGTACTTTTTACCAGACATAACTATTCCATGTGAGGTTTGTAAGGGTAAAAGATATAACCATGAAACACTGGAAGTCAAATACAAGGGCAAAAGTATTGCCGATGTGCTTGACATGACGGTTGAAGAAGCATTGTCATTTTTTGAAAATATTCCGAGCATTTACACCAAAGTAAAAGCACTTTATGATGTTGGACTTTCCTATATAAAACTTGGTCAACCAGCCACCCAGCTTAGTGGTGGTGAGGCACAAAGAGTTAAACTTGCAACCGAACTTGCAAAGCGTTCCACGGGCAAAACTATATATATTTTGGATGAACCTACAACGGGACTTAGTAGTTACGATGTAAAAAAACTTATTGCAATTTTGCAAAAACTAGTGCAAAATAATAATACAGTTGTTGTAATAGAGCACAATTTGGATGTCATAAAATGTGCCGATTATATTATCGACTTAGGGCCCGAGGGTGGAAACCAAGGTGGTAAGGTTATTGCAACAGGAACTCCAGAACAGGTTAGTAACATAGAAGGTAGTTACACTGGACTATATTTAAAAAAGGTTTTATAAATGGAAAATTACTACAATATTCTTGGTGTAAGCAAAGATGCAAGTCTAGAGGAAATCAAGAAAGCGTATATTGAAAAACTAAAAACCTATCATCCAGATGTGTATCGGGGTGATGAAAACTTTGCGCAGGAAAAAACAGCACAACTTAATGTAATATATCAGACTTTAAAAGATGAACAAAAGCGAAAAGATTATAACATTCATGTTTTTGGCGAAGAAAAGGTAAAAGAGAATGAGCAAGAGCAAAATGAGTATAATCCTGGAATTTTTGCAGATTTACTCATAAGACTAAGGCGTGCATTTAAAAGTGAAGAAGAAGTTAAATATACTCCGCAAAAGCCAAAAAACACAAATCAAAGTACAGTCAAAAGTACAAAGCAAACGCAAGATAATAATGTAAAAAAAGATATTAAACCAAAATCACAAAATAAAGTAACTTGCGATGAAGAAAAAAGAGAAAAGATAAAATTATATTCATTATTATTTGCAGTTCTTGGAGCACTTGTTGCTATTATTATAATTTGTCTTGTTGCGTAAAAAAGTTGACAATAAACTCAAATGTTTTTAAACTAAAAATATGGAAACATTATTAGAAAAAGAAATTATCAAACCAATGCCACAAAAAACAAGCACATTTTGGGCTAATGATGATGTGCTTGTTATTATTTTGCTATATAAAAATTTTAATTTTACAACAACATTTACACCTTATGATATTGATATTTGTGGCAAAAAAATGTGGGAATGGGTTGCTCTTTCTGTTGGCGAATGTGAAATAAAAACCACTGTTGCAACAAAAGAAAGTGATATTTTATCACTCATAAAACCATATTTAAACAATAAGCGCTACACTATGGTACTTTATAGTGACACTCCACTGTTTAGTAGTGCTACTTTTATGGATATAATGAACTATGTTCGTGCTCGTGGGGTGAATGCACTCAAACTACCACGTGGGTTTGTGTTTGACACAAATTATCTTAGAACAATTACTTCACTTCTTAGTGATAATGTTGTAAATTTTGGTAATGAGCATGATTTCTTTGAGGTGGATACACCACAAAAACTTTACGAAGTAAGACAAATTATAAAACAAAGAATTTTGGATTTCCATATTTCAAATGGAGTTTCTATTTTAGATAAAAATAGTACACAAATTGATGCTGATGTTGTTATTTCATCTGGAGCAGTTATTGGTCAAAATAATGTAATTTCTGGACTTACTTACATAGGAAAAAATTGTAAAATAGAGCCAAATAACATAATTCATGACAGTGTTATATCAGATAATTGTGTTATAAAATGCTCATATATTGACCAAAGTCGAATATCAGAAAATATGATAGTAGGACCTTTTGAAAGCATTGTGGGGAAATCAAATTGATGAAAACAATTCTTGTAGTTGGACTTGGAAACTATGGTAAAGAATATGATGGCACATATCACAATATGGGCTTTTGTGCAGTTGACAAACTGTGTGATGAACTTGGAGAGATGTTTACTAAAAAAGAATGCAAGGCAATCACTTGTCACACCATTTTAAATGGCAATAAACTGATTTTGGCAAAACCTTTGACATATATGAATGCGTCTGGTGTTGCTATTCG
Source organism: uncultured Clostridia bacterium (assembly GCA_944383255.1). GTDB lineage: Bacteria > Bacillota > Clostridia > Christensenellales > UBA1242 > UBA5893. Next base: position 5,769 of record CALWOY010000038.1, on the reverse strand, counting down.
TGAACTTGTTCAAAAATATAAAATATCGCACCAAGATATTTATGTTTTTTGTGATGACATAGACTTGCCAGTTGGGAAAGTCCGTTTTCGCCATAGTGGTAGTGGTGGAACTCACAACGGGCTAAGAAATATTGTGGAAAATATAGGAGAAGATTTTAACAGAATAAAAATAGGTATAGGTCGTGACCCTAAATTTTCTAACCTTGCAGATTTTGTACTATCAAAAATTCCAAATCAGATTAAGGATATTTTGGAAGATAGTTGTGATGAAGCAGTTAAACTACTTATAAATGAGTTGGAGAACAATTTTGCAAATAGATAAACTTTTAGACAACATAAAAGTACTAAACAAAATAGGCGAGAGCATAAATAAAAACTCTCGCCTATGTATTGGTTCGGCACAAATTGGAGAAAAAGCACTTTGTTTATACTTTTCCAAAAGGGCTATTTGTGTTTGTAGTGATGTGGTAGAACAATCGGCATTAAGACGCGCTTTGGAAACACTTGGGAAACGCGTGAGAGTACTTTCTTATGGTATGACTTCACCAATTTTCTCTACAAGGCACTCAAATGATGATATGTTTGATTTTATATCAAGCATATTAGATTTTCAGTTTAAAAAAGTTGATTATCTTTTAGTTTTAAGCGAAACTCTTTTACAAAAACTCCCTGAAAATTTAATAGATAAATGTATAACCTTAAAGCAAAATGATGGCATATCACTTGAAAGTCTTTCTGAAAAATTATCTTCATTAGGCTATAAAAGACAAAATATGGTGGAGGCGCGCGGAGATTTTGCAATTCGCGGAGATATTGTTGATATATTTTTAATAGATGCAGAAACACCAGTAAGATTAAATTTTTTTGGTGATGATATTGAAAAAATATATTCATTTGATATAGATACTACAAAAATAATTGAAGAAAAAAATGAAATAAAAATATATCCTGCTTCTATTTATTTTACAAATAATAATATACAACATAAATTTAATGACGAAATAAAAAAAATAAAAATAAATAATGATAACTATTCAAAAATAAATGAAATAAATTCCTATTATTCTATGCATTTTTCAAGTATTTTAGATGCTGGAGATAGTTTTATTTTGCCTTTTTTTGATTTTAATAATAATATTTTAACGCTACTTAAAAATGAAAATATTTTTTTTGACCAGCCTAAGAAAATATTTGATGAATTAACTTTGGTTAAGACCCAAAATATTATAAGCATAAACAAATTGATAGATGCTGGTGAACTGGCACCAATTCATAAAGATTTTTATTTTGATTATGAAAATAATATACCTAAAAAATACATTTGTTTTGATAGTTTTGGCGATAAAATAAAATATGATGAAAAAATAGAATTAAGGACAATTGGTGCTAGAAAATATGTATTTGATTTTAAAGCACTAATTCGTGATTTGAATATATATGTTTTGTCAAGTTACAAAATCTTTTTGTTTTGTGGAAGCAAAAGTGCAATTTCTTCAATTGGTAATTTTTTAATAAATAATGGTATAGGTTTTAGCACTAATATAAGTGATGAAAAAGCAAAAATATTTTTACTGGAAGACGAACTAGAACACTCTGCAAGTTTTTTAAGTGACAATATGGTTTTAATTGCCACGTCTGATTTGGTTCGGCGTGAAAGGGTGGATAAAAAAACTAAAAAAAGTAGCACCCTTTATCTTCCAAAAGTGGGGGACTATTGCGTTCATAGTGTGCATGGCATTGGAAAGTGTATTGCAACCGAAAAATTAAATCTAAACGGCTATGAAAAAGATTATTTTATTTTACAGTATAAAAACAATGACATACTTTATGTCCCAACAGAACAGGCTGACCAAATTACTGCATACCTTGGCTCAGACAAGGAGCCTTCGCTTAATAAACTCGGTGGCAAGGAATTTGCAAAGATAAAGGAAAGGGTCAAAAACAGTTTAAAACAACTTGCAATTGACCTTGTCAATTTGTATTCACAAAGGCAAAAACTTAAAGGTCATAAATATGAAAGCAACTATCTTTTTGATGAGTTTGAAAATGCCTTTGCCTATGAACTCACACAAGACCAAGCACAAGCGATTGAAGATATAAAAAAAGATATGCTTAGCGGGAAACTTATGGATAGGCTTATTTGCGGAGATGTTGGCTACGGCAAAACCGAAGTGGCTCTTCGTGGTGCATATTTGGCAGTACTTGGTGGTAAGCAAGTCGCTTTTCTTTGTCCAACAACTATACTTTCAGAACAGCATTTTGCAACAGTGAAAAAAAGAATGAAAGATTTTGGTTGTCGTGTAGAAGTTATAAACCGATTTAAAACAGGTGCACAGATAAAAGAAATTCTTAGTGGTGTCAAAGAGGGCAATATAGATATTTTAATTGGCACGCATCGACTGCTTAGTGACGATGTAAAGTTTAAAGACCTTGGGCTTTTAATTTTGGATGAAGAACATAGATTTGGTGTGGAAGATAAAGAAAAAATTAAAAACCTGAAAAAAGACATAGATGTTTTATCACTTTCTGCAACACCAATTCCAAGAACTTTAAATATGGCACTTAGTGGCATAAGAGATATTTCTGTTATAGAAACTCCACCAAAGAATAGATTAAGTGTAAAAACCTTTGTGGTAGAACAGAGTGATGCTTTAATTGTGGATGCCGTTAAACGAGAGATGTCACGCAATGGTCAGGTATTTATAGTTTTTAATCGTGTTGAATTTATAACAAAATTTGTCCAGCATTTAAGAGATATTTTGCCAGATGTCAATATTGGAATGGCACATGGACAAATGCCTAAAAACATTTTGGAGGACTCAATCTACAAACTTTACAGCGGTGAATATGATGTTCTGGTTGCAACAACTTTGATTGAAAATGGTATAGATATTCCAACGGCAAATACGCTTATTGTTATAGATGCCGATAAATTGGGTTTATCACAACTATACCAATTAAAAGGTAGGATCGGAAGAAGTGACAAAGTGGCTTATGCATACTTTACTTTCAATGCACAAAAAGTGCTTACAAATGATGCGTATAAGCGTCTTGATGCCATTTTGGAATTTTCCGAACTTGGAAGCGGATATAAAATCGCAATGCGTGATTTAGAAATAAGAGGTGCAGGAGATATTCTTGGCAAGCAGCAACATGGGCATATGGAGAAAGTTGGTTACGATATGTATGTAAAACTTTTGAAAGAGAGCGTCAGTGAGGCAAGGGGACAAAAAGTGGAGAATTTGCGTGAGTGCAAAATGGATGTTTCATGTCCTGCGTACCTAGACGAAAAATATATAATTGACCAAACCGAAAGGATGAAGCAATACACAAATCTTAGCAAGTTGGAAAGTTTGGATGAATTAAATGCCTTAAAAAATCAAACAGAGGAAACATATGGAAATGTTCCAAAGGGATTATTGAATTTGTATAAGATTGCACTATTAAAAAATTTACTTGTAAAACTTGGAGCAAAACGATTATTATTAAATGCACAAAAAACACAAATATATCTTTATAGACGAGAAGATATTGTATCTAAACAATGTGCTTTGGTTTTAAGTGATAATAAAGATAAAATGGTATTAAAATTTGAGGATGTGCCAATAATTGAAATAAATTTAGGCAATAAGAGTATTGAAGAAAAATTAGATTTTTTAATCAATTTCGCCATAGACGCCACAAAACAGTAAATTTTGTTTGATTTTAGATAATTGTTCTTGTATAATACTTAGGTTAGATAATTGGAGAATAAACAGTGAAAAAGAAATTTACGGGAATTTTACTTTGTTTGCTTATGACATTTGCATTCGTTTTAAGCGGATGTGATCTTTTCCCTAGAAATATGTCAGCATATTTAAACAAGTCGGTATGTACAATAACTTATGAAAATGGTGAAACAGAAGATATAACTACACGTGAGTATATCAATGCGTTCAACAGTTATGGCTACACATTGGTACAAAATGGCACTTCATATGAAGATGCGGCAAATCAAACCATTGATGTACTTGTCAATAGACATGTCCTTTTAAATCATGCAACTACTAACAATTTAGTGACTATTGACGACAGTGCGGGAAAAGAAATACTTGATGATGTTTATACATCGCTTGAATCAAACCTTGAAACATATATTGATGAAGTTCGTACTGATTGGGATATAACTGCTCCAACTTCACCAGAGGAAAGTGAGGATGCGGTTGTTTACACTCCATATGTTCAGCAAGCAGAGGTTGTGTTTGACGGCGAAAATTATAAAATTAGATTGCTCGATACAGGTGATGACCCACAGACCACAAATTTTCAAAATATTGATGCAGTAATAACTGAGTTTAATAATTATGCACTTGAAGACGATGGTACAGATAGTGCACGTATAAGAAAAGAAGCATATAGAAGATTTATTTCAGCATTAAAGTCAAATGAAGAAGGGTTAAATCTTTCAACAGATAATGCTAGCGTACTTAGAAGATATGTAGAAGATGTATACGACACAACTAAGGAAAATTATATTATCACACAACTTGAGGAATATTATCAGACTGCTGACGGCTATTCAACTATAAGCGTTCGTCAAGTTTTGGATAAGTATAAGTCACTTATGCTTCAAAGCAAGTTCTCTTATGAGGCAAATAGTGAAAACTACGATACAGCAATGCTTGAAAGTTTTGAAGATGTTTACTATGTTGTAGACGATAACTATTTCTTTGTTTCAAATCTTCTTGTAATGTTTGATGATGAAATTGTTGGCAGTGATGGTCTTACACAAAAAGGAAGATATGACAATCTTGAGACTGAATATAATAATGGGTATATCACTTATGGTGAATATCAACGTAGAGCAAAAGAACTTGCGTACCAAGTTGTTGCAACTAAGCGTGATAGCGAAGGAAATTTAATTGAAGGTAGTGAAATTGGAGTTGGAACACTTCTTACCAATCTTCAAAATGCTTTAAATCTTGAAAGCACAAATGAAGGTAAGGCAAAAGTATTCAATGAGTATCTATACGCTTATGGTGAAGATACCGGTGTTGTAAATGCTGAATATCCATATGTTATAGGTACGGAGACAAGTCAAATGGTGGAGTCATTTACAGATGCTGCACGTAAGTTAAATGAAGATGGTGTGTTTGGTGCTTTAAGTGGCATTGTTCCATCCGAATATGGTGCTCACATAATTATTTATCTTGGTAAAGTTGAAAATTTATTTACAATAAGTGATGTAAGCACATTTAATTTAATTGAGTCTGATATAGAAAAACTTACTGAAACAAAACTTAGTCCACTTAATAACAAGACATTGTTTGATAAAATATTCGAACAACTTAGCGAAGACAACTATTCAATATTTGAAAATATGAATTTAAATGTCTTGAAAAACAAGTGTAAAATTGTTCGACATGAATCAGTATATATGAATTTATAACATAAGAAAGAAGTTGGAAAAATATTCCAACTTTTTTAAACAACTTTACATTTTGTATTTTATTTGTTAATATATCTTGGATATGGAAAAACTGTTACTAAAAAATTCAAAACAAAATTTCAAGAGGGCAAACCCCTCAGTTTTTTCAAATAAATTAAAATACATTACTATTCATCCTTCATATTATAATACAGAGCAGGAGCAAATAGAAGAGGCAGAACAAAGCGTTTCAAAACAAAAGAGCAAAAAGAAAAAAATTTGGAATGCTATATTTTTTGTTGTAAATTTGGTTGTCGTTGCAGCCATTCTTGCTTATCAACTTACGCACGAAAATATCAGTT
>CALWOY010000037.1 GCA_944383255.1 uncultured Clostridia bacterium | reverse complement strand
AGGGCGGGAGATGTAGTGCACTTAGTAAATTTGGAGCCAATCTTCTTAGAATTAAGCCACAAATTTTAGTAAAGGATGGCACTATGCAAGTTGGTAAAAAATATATGGGGAGTTTCAATAGTTGTGCCAAAAAGTATATAGATGATACACTTTTGCAGTTTCCAGCAAGAGATAATGACGTTGCGTTTTTCACATACACTACCGCAAATGATGATATAATAGACTACGCAAAACAAAAATTGAAAAACGCAGGTTTTGAAAATATTTTTGTTACTCGTGCAGGCGCGACAATATCTTCTCATTGTGGTCCAAACACGCTTGGTGTGCTGTTTATAACTAAATAGATGAATTTAAGTAATCTTCACAACACTTATATAGTGCAATGGCTAGGATTTTTTTAAATTCATAATGATTTAGTTGTTTCATATATTTCATAATCTAAAAATATATTCATTTTGTCAACAATATTTATTGAGTTTTAAATTTAAACCATTTGACATCTTTATATCTTTTGATATAATTATCAAGGATAAATTTTAAGGAGCAAAAAAGTGCTAGACAAAAAATATAATTTTACGGAAAAAGAAAAAAAATGGCAGGACTATTGGCAAGAAAAGGGAATATATGATTTTGAAAAGAATAGTAGCAAAAAGACATATTCCATAGACACGCCACCTCCAACAGTCAATGGCAAAATTCATATGGGGCACTTGTCTTCATATATGCACATTGAAACAGTTGCAAGACACCACAGGATGAAAGGTGAAAATGTTTATTTTCCACTAGGTTTTGATGACAATGGACTTCCAACAGAGCGCTATGTTGAAAAAAAGTATAATAAAAAAGCGCATGATATGCCACTTGAAGAGTTTATTGATCTATGTTTAAAAACAACAAGCGAACTTGAAAAAGAATTTCACGCGCTATACAAAAGTGCTGGTTTTTCGTGTAATTTAAAAGAGAATTATTCTTCCATTTCAAAGCGTACACAAAAAATTTCTCAAAAGTCATTTTTGGAACTTTATAAAAAGGGATATATCTACCACGCCGAAGCACCAGCACTTTGGTGTACTGAATGTCAAACGGCAGTTGCACAAAGTGAACTTGAAAATGCCGACCTCGAAAGCACATTCAACTACATAAAATTTTATGTAGAAAATAGTGACGAATATGTTGTTGTTGCAACCACAAGACCAGAGATGCTTCCAGCATGTGATTGTGTGTTCATTCATCCAAATGACAAAAAGAATGCACACCTAAAAGGTAAAAATTTGGTTGTGCCATACTTTAACTTTACCGTTCCAGTCATATGTGATGAACTTGTCGATATGGAAAAGGGTAGCGGTGTGGTTATGTGCTGTACCTTTGGTGACAATGTTGACAAAGAATGGCAAAGAAAATATAACCTTCCAATAAAAGAGGCATTTTCCGCAAATGGTCGTATGACTGCCCTTGCTGGTGAGTTTGAGGGTATGAAGATAAAACAGGCACGCCTTGCAATAATTGAAAAGTTAAAAGAAGTTGGACTTCTTATTAAACAAGAAAATTTAACACACGCAGTTTCCACTCATGAAAGATGCGGAACACCTATTGAAATTATAGTCAAAAAGCAATGGTTTATTGATGTACTTTCACACAAAGATGAAATTTTGAAAGCAAGCGAAGGTCTTTCTTGGCATCCAGAGAATATGCGTTCAAGATTTACAAACTGGGTGGAGAACTTGCAGTGGAATTGGTGCATTTCTCGTCAAAGATATTATGGTGTGCCATTCCCAGTTTGGTATTGTAAAAATTGCGGACATGTGCATATGGCAAGTGAAGATGAACTTCCAGTCAACCCACGTAGCACCATGCCAAAAGGGGTGTGCGAAAATTGTGGAAGTGCTGATTTTGAGCCTGAGCACGATGTTATGGACACTTGGGCAACCAGCAGTTTAACACCACAAATTTCCACTGACCTTGTAACAAACAAAGGTCTAAGTGATGAGATGATACCTATGAACCTTCGTCCAAATGCGCATGACAACATACGTGTTTGGGACTTCTACACTGTGGTTAAAAGTTTGTATCATTTTGGTAAACTACCTTGGAAAGATGTTATGATTTCTGGCTATGTAACAAGTGCAGACGGAAGCAAACTTTCCAAAAAGAGTGGGAATAACAAAAATTCACCACAGGATATAATTGCACAGTATAGTGCCGATGTCACGAGATATTGGGCAAATAACCTATCGCTTGGCAAAGATACTTGCTTCTCACTAGATGCTTTTGATGCAGGCAAAAAACTTACTAACAAAATATGGAATGCATCAAAATTTGTGCTTTCATTTTTATATGATTACACACCAAAGCCTGTTGAACTTTTGACAATGGATAAGTGGATGATGGAAAAGTATAAAAAAGTCTTCAAATCTTTCCAAAAGAACTTGGATAGATATGAAATATCTTTGGCACTAAGTGAAGTTGAAAAACTATTTTGGGGCTTTTGTGATGACTACATTGAACTTGTAAAGCGTAGACTTTATAACCCAGACATCTATGGCGAAAGCGCAACCGAAAGTGCGAAATATGCTTGCTATTATGTGCTACTTGGTATGCTTAAAATGTTCTCAGTTTATTTACCACATTTAACAGAAGAAATATATATGGACTATTTTGCAGAAAAAGA
>CALWOY010000036.1 GCA_944383255.1 uncultured Clostridia bacterium | reverse complement strand
GAGAAGATGCGCATATATTGCCTGTTCCTATGATGAATATAATAAATGGTGGAAAACACGCAGACAATAGTATCAACATTCAAGAGTTTATGATTATGCCTGTTGGAGCAAAAACTTTTAGTGAAGGACTTAGGTGGTGTGCTGAAGTTTATCATAGTTTAAAAAGCGTTTTGAAAGAAAAAGACCTTGCCACAGCAGTTGGTGATGAGGGCGGTTTCGCACCAAACCTTAAAGATGATGAAGAGGCTTTTGTTTGCATAATGAACGCAATTGAAAAGGCAGGATATAAACCAGGCAAAGACTTTAAACTTGCCGTGGATGTTGCTGCCACAGAGATGTATGACGAAGCAAAAAAGATAGGCAAAACAGGTAGTTACTATTTTTGGAAGACAGATAAACTGTATACTCCAGATGAAATGATAGAGTTTTGGAAGGAAATGACAAAGAAATATCCAATATTCTCAATAGAAGATGCACTTTCAGAAGAAGATTGGGAGAATTGGAAAAAACTAACCAAGGCACTTGGCAAAAAAGTTCAACTTGTGGGTGACGACCTTTTTGTTACAAATGTCAAACGTCTTCAAAAAGGTATAGACTTAGGTGTTGCAAATGCAATACTTATCAAAGTCAACCAAATTGGGACTCTAACCGAAACTTTGGATGCAATGAACCTTGCAAAAAACAATGGTTATAACTGCATTGTTTCACATAGAAGCGGAGAAACCGAGGATGTGACGATAGCAGATATAGTTGTTGCACAAAATGCAGGGCAAATAAAAAGCGGTGCACCATGCCGAACCGACCGCGTGGCGAAATATAACCAATTACTTCGTATAGAAGAAAACCTTGACAAAAAAGCAAAATTTATGAAATTATAAAATATGCCAAGGACCAATACATGAGAATATAAAGCAATTGTTGTGTATATTTAAACGGGATGGAGACGAGATTGTGATTATTGCATTACATAATTGACATTATATATGGTTTTTGCTAAAATAAAAATTAAAGGTTTTATGCCAAAACACTAGGAGTAAAAATGAGTTTTATAAAAACGCCAGTTAAAGGAATGCCTGAAAAGTTACCAAACCAAATGATACTTAGAGAGTATGTTATTAGAAAAATTAAAGATACATACAAAACGTTTGGATTTATGTTAATTGAAACACCACTTATTGAACATATTGAAAATCTTACTGGGAAAATGGGTGGAGAGAACGAACAACTTATATTTAAAATCTTAAAGCGTGGTGAAAAATTAAAAGAAGCCAGAGATATAAATGATATGTGTGATTCTGGACTTAGATATGACTTAACTCTTCCTCTTGCAAGGTTTTATGCAAACAATTTGGATTCTTTGCCTGTGCCTTTTAAAGCACTTCAAATTGGCGAGTCTTTTAGAGCAGATAGGCCACAAAAGGGTAGATTTAGGCAGTTCACTCAATGTGATATTGATATTTTGGCAGATGAAACCAACCTTGCGGAAATTGAACTTATTTTGGCAACCGTAAATATGCTAAGTGTATTGAATATTAAGAAAATTAAAGTTAGAGTGAATGATAGAGCAATTCTAAAAGGCATGGCAAAAAGTTGCAATTTCCCAGAAGAAATGCTTGATATGATTTATATCACTTTGGACAAAATGGACAAAATTGGACTTGATGGAGTAAAAAAGGCACTTGTAGAGTTAGGCTTAAATAATGACGATGTTGAAAGATATTGCAAATTCTTTGACGGCGAAAGAGAGAATACACTTTGTGATCAAAAACTAGCCAGTAGTTTAAAGGGTTTTATTGGCGAAAATGTCATAGATAATTTGAATGAAATAATATCATCGACAAGACAACTTGTTGATGAAAAAACATGTAAAATAGTTTTTGATGCTACTCTTGTTCGCGGTATGTCATATTACACAGGACCAATTTTTGAAATAGAACTTGAAGGTTACAATCTTTCTGTTGCTGGCGGTGGAAGATATGATAATATGATAGGTAAATACATTTCAAAAAATGTGTGTGCTTGTGGTTTTTCTATCGGTCTTGAAAGGATACTATCTGTTATAATTGAAAATAATCTAATTGATATAAATCAAAATGACAGTTTTGCATATCTTGTTCCAAAAAATTGCACACAAAAACAAAAACTAGAAATTTTGCATAAGGCAAACGAGCAGAGAACAAAGGGAAAAATTGTTTCAGTTCTTTCAAGAAGCAATAATGCCAAATTCCAAAAAGAGACCTTTAAAAAATACGGCTACACAGAGTTTATCGAGCCAAAATTCAACTAAAAGATTTCTTCGTAAGCCGATGCTCTGATGCCCGTCTCAGAATGACAAGGCAAAGTGTCATTTAAAGCATTTTTTGTTATTTTAAGACAAAGGTGAGAAATCATAATTTATTAAAAATACTCGTAAAATTAAATTTTTTACGAGTATTTTTCGTATATGCTGAAAAATGAAAAAGAAGAGTTGAAAGTGAAAAATTTAAATTTTTTTAAAAAATCTTGCAAAATTGCTTGACAACCTAGGGGGGGGGGGGGGTAAACTATTCTTAAGTAAAAAAATGGGCTTCGTCTGAAAGTAAATATTATTAAGAAAGAGGGGGCAAACTATTTTTAAGTAAAAAAAATGGGCTTCGCCTGAAAGTAAATATTATTAAGAAATAAGGAGCATAAAATGAAAAAAGTTAAATTATTTTTTAGTTTGGTTTCTTTATGTTTTTTGTTATCCGTAATGTCATTTGGTGTGTACAGTGCCATAAGTGTGGCATATACTGTTTCGGGCAGTGTAGAATATGAAGTGCCATATAAAGAAATTCCGTATCTTACTTTTACTATTGATGGCGATAGTGCCATAGTTTCAGGATACAAAGATTCGCCAACTGGTGTTGTCATTCCTGAAACTATATCTGTTATTTCAACTGAAAATGGAGATATATATGTTGAAGGTGATGATTATAAAATTGTAGGCATAGGGGATTCTGCCTTTAAAAGTTGCTCAAGTCTAACTAGTATAAATATACCAGAAGAAGTAACAAGTATAGGAAATTCTGCATTTGAACAGTGTGCAAATCTAACCACCGTCAATCTGCCAAGTGAGTTAAAAACAATCGGATCGAGAGCCTTTTAT
>CALWOY010000035.1 GCA_944383255.1 uncultured Clostridia bacterium | reverse complement strand
TACGACATTCCTTCCCTAAAGTTGCGACAAAATGCTTTTAGCATTTTCGTTTGGTCGCAAAAAAGAGAAAAAACAAGCACCATAAAAAAGCCCTTTCGGTCTCTAAATATAAAAAATATAAAAACCACCAAAAAGCAAGAAAGACGAGGCTCGGTGTGTCAAGTCCACGCAGGAGTTTAGTTGCCTAAATGACTGTGTGGCTTGGCACACCAGAAACAAAGTATTTCGTAGCTTTTTGGTGGTTTTTTGGTGCGGATGAAGGGACTTGAACCCCCACGGTTTCCCACAGGATCCTAAGTCCTGCGCGTCTGCCAGTTTCGCCACATCCGCATATTCATAATTGGTACAAATAAAAGAATATCAAAAAAAAATCTTTATGTCAACATTTTGTAATAAAAAGAGATGCAGAATAATGTTTTTTATAGTCTGGTTGATAGTTGAATTAAGTTAGTTTAAAATTAGCCACATTTTTTATTTGCTATACATTATGGAAATGAAGTATTTATCAGAATTGAAACACAAAAAGGCTCTTACAAATTCTGGTAGAAGAAAAATGGACAAAAATGAAAAACAAAAATATCTAACAAAATGGGGAAAAAGAAAACATGAATTAGTAAATAATTTTGGCAAAATGAAAATCAATTTAGTAATGAAAAATTATAAAATTTTAGATTTTCAAAGAAAAGCCGTTATAAGATTAAAAAATGCAATAATCGGTTTAAATAAAAAAATTCAACCCTTGCTGTGTTACCACAAGTACTTGCCCTATGGGCTTGGTTGAATTGTTATTAGTATATGTAATGAAATTTATTTGTCAATTCTTTGTTTTAAAAATTGTGACGATATCTGTAATAAAACAAATACAAAAGAAAGCATTGATTAGTGTGTTCTTTAAGTACATAAAAAAACAGAGCAACCACTGCCCTGTGAATTTAATGGGTTTACCACTTGATTGGTGGCTCACTCGGGATTTGAACCCGAGACCCCTTGATTAAAAGTCAAGTGCTCTACCAGCTGAGCTAGTGAACCATATTTGGCTGGGGTGGCAGGATTTGAACCTACGCATGCGAGAGTCAAAGTCTCGTGCCTTACCACTTGGCTACACCCCAATGTCGATGTTCATTATATATAACTTGAACAAAAAAGTAAAGACTTTTTTTGACAAATTTTACATAATTTTATTTTTACCCAAAAAATGGCTGGGGTAGTAGGATTCGAACCTACGGATGTTGGAGTCAGAGTCCAATGCCTTACCGCTTGGCGATACCCCACTATTTTATGTCAACTTTGAAATGCTAACAAAATTTTTTTAAAAAGTCAAGTTAATTATACAAAATTAAAAATTATTATTTAAACTATAAAATCATATAGTCCACATATTGTTACCATTTACCCTACTATGCAACATATAGTATATTGACACAAATCGCCTATTGTGGTAGACTTAATTCGGAAATAAAGGAGGAAAAATGGCTTTTAAAAAAAGTGAAAATTTCACACAGGACACGAACAATCCTCGTTTGATGACTGATAGAAATGAACTTGATGCTAAAAAAGATTATATACTTGAAAGAAGTCAAGATGAGCGTTCTGATGAAATTAGATTTATTAAAAAACAAGCCATGAATGTAAACTCACATGTGTTACTTGCAACTGTCACTGACATTCATGCCGGGGGTCAAGGTTTTGATGCTAAAAGATGTAAATTGGCAATAAATGAGGTAGCAAAATGTTTTAATGCACATATTTACATCGGTGGTGATAGTGTTGATAATGCTAATAATAATCCAAATTGTGCAACAAACAGTTTTGGAAATCGTGTTAGACCAAGCGAATCACCAGAAGTTGTATATGACTTGCTTAATGACAGAGATGTTAAATCAAAAATTGTTGCTATTCTTGGCGGAAATCATGACGCTGAGTATGGCAATAGAAATAAACAAAATGACACTTCAATTTCTCATCATATTGCAGATGCTCTTGGCGTGGACTATGTTCCTTACGGACTTATATATAGCATACCTCTTCTCACACCTGATACACATGAAGTTAAGTATCAAAACTATTTATTTATTCATGATGCTGGCAGTTTAGATAAAGCACTTAGACTCGTCAATATTGTTAAAGAAGAAACTGGACTACTATTAGACGGAATTATGATAGAACACCTACACCAAGGTCAAGAGGCGTTATATACTGTACCAGTCCCAGTTTATGATAAAAATGGAAAACGACTTGGCGACAAAAATCACGAAGTTTATATTGGTATGGGCTATTCTTTCCAAAATGGGTCGACAATATATGGTTCTCAAAATATGTTTGGTCAAAAAACAAATCTTAGAGTTTATGACCTTAGTTGGCAACTAAATCCGTATTATACACATGACAAATCAACAGAAGAACCAAAATATAAGCCATGCATAAACGCATTTAATGCCCTGGCGCAAGATGCTGATGAACCAAGTATGTTACTTAAAATGTATCAGAAAAAATATGCACTTGAAATAAACAAAAATTATGAAAGTAACTGGTCAAAGAAACCTTTGGAAAAAATAACGACAGAATTAAAGAAGAAAACAGAAAGCTTAAACAATGGGAGGGAAATGTAATGCAAGATTTAAACCCAAAAAATAATCAGCAAAAACAAAATGATATAGTTGATTTATGGTATGCACTAACAGGTGACAAATTTGGAAAAGTCAATCTTGCAACCAATGATGAAGTAGCAAATGCCTCACCTGCTGGAACGCGTGAATATATTCAACAAGTAAAACGCAAAGACATACCTCTCGTTTGGGACAATGACATAGTTGTGCGCGGTCAGAAAAATTTACACATAGTGTTTTTACATGATTTCAATCTTTATGATATGTCCAACCCACAAAAAGGTGTTGAGGATATGACTTCATTTAAAGCAATTAAATCAGCACTTGGAAACAAAAATCCTAGCGATAAAACTTTAGTGTTTTTTAGTGGCGATGTTATTGGTAAGGAATTTAATATAACAAGTTTACAAAATGCTTCTATAGAAAATAAAAAGATATTATTCTGGGGTCTTCAGAAACGCATTGATAAACTCATTGATTATCTTTTTTATGTTGCAAAAAATGGTGCCGATGAAATCATTCTTATGAACGGGCGCGATGAACACCAAGCCAAAAGAAAACTTAATCGTGATATACTCGATGATGCACTGATGGACAATTTTAATAGTATACTATTAGACTATGCTGTGGAAACGATCAGCGGGCAGACAAAAAAAGTTAAAATTTCATATGTTCCTGGAGTAAAAAAAGTATTTAATATAAAACGTATAACAGCGGATAAAACATATTACTATGACATCTCTGTGCACACAAATTTAAAAACCACATCAAAAACAATGCAAGGAAACAAGCGTGCAGCACAAAATCAACATGGAGAACTTGCTGAAGCAGACTATATATTTGTTCCATCAGAAAATGCTGTTGGCAGTTACTCAAATGTTATATTCTCTTCTGGTCTTGCTAGATACAAAGATGCAACCAAAAGTTATGTACCAACAGTTTCAACAAAAGGTTACAACTCATTTACATTGGTTTTAGGTGATGCAAATCACAAAGTAGAAATAGCCCGCACAACCAACTTTACTGACCCAAAAACATATGCAGTTGAAAAAAGAATTGCTAAACAGCAACAAGAAATACAAATTCTTGCTGACGCTGCTAAAAAAGCAATTGATGAGAAACTTGCAAAAGTATATCAAAATCAGCCAAATTACAAAAAATTATTAGATAGTGAAAAAGGAGAATAACTATGGATAAATGCCCTTTTTGCAATGCCGACATTGAAGGTGATTTCAATTTTTGCCCTTACTGCTCTGAACCGTTAACTGAAAAAGGCAGAGAAGTTGAGCACAACAAAGAAAAAAAAGCACAACTTAAATTAGTAGCAGCACTCACAAGAACTGTAAATGACGAAACAACACTAAAAATTTTAGGTCAGATTACAAATAGATTATCTAATTAAATAGTTTTTAAAAATCACACCTTCTTGGATGTGATTTTTTGTTTTATCTATTTTTTGTTTGAAAACTTTTAATTAAATGTTATCATAGTTTAAAAAAGGAGGCTAATATGGAAATTGCACAAGATACCAAAACCATTAAAAAGGAAAAAACAAGCAAAGTATTATGGATTATTGGAATCGTTACAAGTATCATTTGCTTGATTTTAACAATATTTTGGGTAATTGTCGCCAGTTCTTTTTTAACAGCCGAAACGGATGAGATATTTGGGACGACACTTGGACTTATTATTTTTATTGCGTATTTTGGTGTGCCAAGTTTATTTTTTGGTGCAGTAGCCACAATATTAACCTGTTTGTCTTTAATATTTGCAAAAACACAAAGAATTTGGAAAATTATAACATTGGTTGTAACCTTGTTGACACTAATAACAAGCATAGTGTTTTTTATATTGATATAATTTTATACTTTATATGTATTGCGTTATAAAATAAACCAAGAAAAGTATTGTAATAACATAAGTAAACACATTTATCTTTTCAAATTGTCCAGTCATAAGCATAATAAATGTATAAGCGATTAAGCCCACAGCAATTCCGATACTTATATTATTTGAAAGTGGCATAATTATTATTGTAAGCACCGCAGGAATAGCAACCGTAAGATCTTTAAAATCAAGTTTATTTACACCATCAAACATTAAAATACCCACCAAAATTAGTGCTGGTGCTGTGGCATACACAGGTATAAGCATCACTATTGGACTTATAAATAACGAGAGCGCAAAAAACAGGCAGGTCCAAAGTCCGCTCAGCCCCGTTCTTGCACCACTCGCTATACCCGATGTGCTTTCAACATAACTAGAAGCATTTGGTATACCAAGACAAGAACTAACAACAGCACCAGAACCGTCAATCATCATTGCCCTACTTTGATTTATCACATTGCCCTTTTCATCTAACAGATTGCCTTTTTGAGCAGTGGCAAGAAGAGTCCCAACCGTATCAAAAAGATCCATAAGCACAACTGCGAAAACCGTAAGAATTACACTAGTAACTGCTGTAAAAATATTACCAGTAAATAGTCCTGCAAAATCAAATTGTAAAAAACTATATTCAAACATTTCCTTAAAGGGTGGCAAAAAACTATTTGTCCAAAGTACTTCAAAAGGATTTGTCCCTACGCAAAATTTAATAATAATATCTAGTAGTGTCCCACCCAAAATGCCATAAAATATTGCACCTTTAATATTTTTTACATACAAAATAGCCATAATAAGAAAACTTACCACAGCCACAATAGCAGAAAAGCCCGTGGCATTTCCTGAAAGTAAATCTAATATTCCACTATTTGAAGATGAAAGACCTACATTTAAAATAAACAAACCAACACCAATTGGTATAGCAAGTTTTATTGAAGAAGGTATTGCATTTACTATTTTTTGTCTTAATCCAGTAATTGTAATAATTACAAACAACACACCCGCCAAAAATGATATAGACATCGCTTGACTATATGAATACTGTCCACTTTCAATTAGCCCAACTACAAAACTGGCAACCCCGATACCAGGTGCTAAAATTATTGGAAGATTAGCCCAAAGTGCCATACAAAGTGTTGCTAAAATTGTTGTAAGAATTGTAGCAACAAACAATGCTTTCCAAAGGCCTTCAGCACCAACACCACTAAAAAGTCCAGGAATAACAACCATGATATAACTTATAACCATGAAATTGACAAGTCCACCCAAAAACTCTTTTTTAAATGAACTTCCACGCTCGGAAATTTTAAAAAATTTATCAATTTTCTGCAAAAAAACTGACTTTTTTTTATTATTTTTATTATTTTCTAAGTTATTTCCGTCATTTTCATTATTGATTTTTATTTCATCATTTATTTCATTTGACGGAAAACTTGTTTCTTTTATTTCTTCTTCCAAAATGTACCTCAAATTTAGTATAACAAAAAAAATAAAAAAGCAAAAACTAAATGTTAATGCTTTTTTAATTTTTTATTTATCTTCATTGACTTGTTCTAAAGTTGACTCTTCATCCAAACGTTTAATCCAAGACCTACGACGTTTGTGTTGACGATGTTCAAAATGTTTCCAAAGTTGTTGAATATGTACATTGTTTTCAAGATTTAAATTAGTTTCACAAGTTTGTATACCTCGTTTAATAAAACTTGAAAGCATCTCTCTTATAATAAGTGCGGGGACACCTCGTGATTGCCATTGTGGTTTTACCGCAATAAGTGCCAAATCCAGTTCAATTGGATGTTTAATTGCTTTGAGTAATGGGAAAATGCTTTTTAAGTTTAACTTACCTTCGTATTTATTTATCACTTCACTTAAAGATGGGATACCAAAACCAAAGGCAACAACCTCATCATTCTCATCAACAATTACGCTCATAAAGTCAAGACTTATAAACAATCTAAATTGATCAATAACTTGATCTCTTACCTTATCTGTATATGGAACAACTCCATAAAGTGGTCCATATGCTTCGTCTAAAAGATGGAATATATCTTTTCTGTAACGCCTTATAAATGCACTCTTTGACTTCTTCTCTGCATTTTTTAAATGGTATTTTTTCATTACAGCGTCCGCAACGGCATTTATTTTTGGATCAATTTGCTCTGGAATTGTAAGTTTAAATTCTATCCAGTCAATTTCTTTTGAATAGCCACAATATTCCATTAAATCTTTATAATATTCATAATTATATGCTTCTTCAAAAGTTGCGATTTCATCAAACCCTTCAATAAGCATACCCTCACGATCTAGGTCATTAAAGCCCATTGGCCCATGGACAATATTCATTCCCTTTTGTCTTGCCCAATTTTCAACACTTTCAAAAAGTGCCTTTGCAACTTCTTTATCATTTATACAGTCAAAACGAGTAAAACGAACACGTTTCTCATTTACTTTTTTGTTGTAAAGTCTTTGTATTATTCCTGCGATTCTACCTACAAGTTCACCATCTTTATACGCCAAAAAATATACCGCCTCGCAATCTTCAAACGATACATTCTTTTTAGGATTAAAAAGTTCAAGTTCACTAGACCTTAGTGGATGGACATACTGCTTTACGCCTTTATATAGTTTGGTAGGAAAATCTACAAAAAGTTTCCTTTGCTTTGCTGTTTTTACTTCTTTTATTTCTATCATAACCTAAATATATATCATTTTGTTGACTAAGTCAACTATTTTAAAAAACAATTCTTTGTCCTATGAACATTTTTTTACCTTTTGTCACTTCTTTGATTTTTTCTACACTCACACCAAGTTCTCTTGCTATTTTTTCATAGGTATCAAGTGGTTTTACAACATACATATGTTCATAAGATTTTGGAATTAAAATAATATCTAAGGGGTCTATTCGTGAAGTTTTATTGATAACTTTAAGCGAATATTCATCAACTTTAAATTTTTGACAAATTTGTGTCAATGTATCTCCATTTTTTACTTTATAAAACAGATTAGATTTTGTCGTAATTTGCATAAATTTTGCCTCCTTAAAATATGATATGATATGAAATCTTTATTCAAAACTGTTTTTGTAATTATAATTTTCAGTGGTCTTACAAGACTGCTTGGCTTTATTTTTCGTATTTGGCTTTCACGCACAATTGGTGCAGAAGCACTTGGAGTTTATCAAATAAGTTTCTCTATTTTTACAGTCCTTTTGACACTTGTATCAAGTGGAATACCACTTATTGTTTCCAGAATGACCGCAAAGTGCATAACAAACAAGGACAAAAAAACTGAGAATAAAGTTGTCACAACCGCCCTTATTCTTGCACTTATTATAAGTATTGTAATTGCACTTTTAGTAATAGTACTTAACAAACCAATTTCACATATCTTTGCAGACGATAGTTGTATAATCATACTTTTAGTACTTTTGCCTGCCCTGGTATTCTCAAGCATTTATAGTACACTTAGAGGAAATTTATGGGGTAAAAACAACTATCTTGCATGCTGTAGTAGTGAACTTTTTGAACAAGTTGTACGAATGATTGTATGTATGATATTACTTTCAGGCATCTTCCCAGCAATATCTGGCGAAATAGGAGCGGCATTATCACTTAGTATTGCTTGCGTATTCTCCAGCATTTATGTACTCATTTGGTATTTAAAAAATGGTGGAAGGTTTTATAAACCTCAAAAAACTCAGTATGTAGAAGTACTAAAAACAAGTTCTCCAATTACGTTTATGCGCGTGGCATCAAGTATGATTCAGCCTGTTATTGCTTTAATTATACCTTTAAGATTAGTTGCTAGCGGTTATACAAACGCACAAGCACTAAGTCTTTATGGAATAGCCTCTGGAATGACTATGCCACTATTGTTTATCCCTATGACCATTATTGGTTCGCTGTCTTTTGCGCTTGTACCAGACCTTGCGAGCGCAACAGCAAAAAATGATGATAAATATATCTCTTCACGTGTCACGACATCTATTGTTTTTTCAATGTTTGTTGCATTTTTGATTGCACCAATATTTATGGGCGTTGGTGAACAAATTGGAGTATTTTTCTACGATAACGCAACAAGTGGAATATTACTTAGTGCATCGGCATGGATAATAATTCCACTATGTCTTACAAACATATCATCATCAATTTTAAATGCTGTTGGCCTAGAACTAAAATCATTTAAAAACTATATTCTTGGTGCCATCATAATGCTACTATGCATATGGTTCTTACCAAAATATGTGGGCATAAATGCACTTATTTGGGCAATGGGAGGATGTTTTGCAACCTCAGCAATTTTAAATATTAGAATGATTAAAAAACAAGTATGTCCATCGCTTAAAATCAGCAAATACTTTTTTAAATTTACTCTTATTTCCATCCCAGTGATTGCACTTTGTAGCTTCGTGGGAAGTTTGCTTGGTGCTTTTATACCACTTTTCTTTAATTTAGTCATTACATGTTCTTTAGGTGTACTATTCTTTGTGCTACTTTGCCTTGTATTTAACATCTTTGAATTACATACCGTAATGGTCTGGGTTAAACAAAATAATCCAATAAAATTACACCATCGCAAGAAAAAAGTTTAAAAATATTGAAATAAGCAATAATTTTTATATGCTTACACTAATAATTAGGTCTATTATTATATATTTTGTTGTTTTGGTCGTATTTAGGCTTATGGGAAAACGACAACTTGGACAAATGCAACCTTTTGAACTTGTCTTAACCCTTATACTTGCCGACCTTGCCACCATTCCAATGGCGGAAATGAGCGTTCCACTTGTACATGGAATTGTACCACTTCTTGCTTTGCTTGTAATTCACTATGTTATTACCATTTTGTCCAAACATTTTCCTAAATTTAGTGAAGTTTTTAGTGGTAAACCAGTAATTGTAATAAACCAAAATGGAATAGACTACAAGGCAGTCCAAAAATTAAACCTATCTATTGATGATATATTGGAGTCACTTCGCTCAGCGGGATACTTTAGCCCCGACGAAGTGCTTTTTGCCATTATGGAAACAAATGGAAAAGTAAGTGTACTCCCAAAAGCCAGTAACTCCCCTGTAACCAAAGGAGATATGAATATAAAATCTGAAGAGAATTCCATTCCAATCACAATAGTTAGCGAAGGCAAACTAATTAAAGAAAATTTTCAACAAATTAAAGTGCCGGAGCAAAAAATTAAAGATTTTATTACCTCACTTGGTGTAAAAATGAAAAAAATTCTTATTTTGACATTAGATAACAATGGTAAAGTCTATTTTCAAGAAATGCATAAAAGAGCAAAGACTATAAATACTAATCTCAAAGGAACATCATGAAAAAATTTATAACAATTTTAATTGTTGTGTTAATACTCGCAGGTGCTGTAACTTTTGAGCAAATAACAATCAACAATTATTTAAATGAAATAAAAGATATGACATATGAACTAATAACCTTAACAACTGGGACAGAAAACATACAAACTCCAGAAATAAAAGAAAAAGTAGATAACCTTAAACAAACTTGGATACATCATGAAGAAGTTTTGTGTATTTTTGCAAATCATAAGGATATGCGTGACCTTTGTATCGAAATTCAAAAACTTGAAGGAAATATAGAAGTAAATCAGTATGAAGATTTTACTGCAAGTTTAAAAGTAATATATCACCTAACTGATGACTATCATAAAATTATGGGTACAAGTTGGCAAAATATATTTTAATTTCATATATAAAGAGTGTGTATGATAGACAACTTGCAATAAATTACGCAAAAAATTGGTGGGATAAAAGAAATCCTGCCTTCTATAATTTTGATAAACTTGGCGGAGATTGTACTAACTTTGTATCGCAGTGCCTTGTACTTGGAAAAATAGAAATGGACGTATCACCACTTGGTTGGTACTATTATAGTCTTAATAAACGAGCACCAGCATTTACCGGAGTTGAACAACTATTCAACTATTCTGTTTCGAATAATAAAAATGTGGGTGTAAGGTGCAAGTTAACCACTATTGACCAATTAGAAATTGGCGATATTATACAGTTGTGCCAAAGAAAGCCAATGTTTAACCATTGTGTACTAATAACCAAAATTGATGGCACACCAAGTTTAGAAACGATATTTGTTACTTGCCATACAAATGATGTTTATAATAAAAGATTATCAGATTATTTTTATACTAAAATTAGATTTCTAAAAATTTTAAACTAATATAAAAAAAGTGTTGACATAAAAAACGCATTTTGATATTATTATATTGCTTTTGTGAGCAATGTGCCTCGTTAGCTCAGCGGTAGAGCAACCGGCTGTTAACCGGTAGGTCGTCTGTTCGAACCAGACACGTGGCGCCAAAAAACCTCTTGGAATTCCAAGAGGTTTTTTTATTCCATAATTACACGACATCAAAATTTATTTTCGTTACAAAACATTGCACATTCGATCATACGATAATATTATTCAAAATAAAATGTTATTGACTATTTTTTTTATATTTTGTATATTTTTAGTATGAAAAAATGTTTATTTGCATATAACCCACAAAGCGGGAAAGGAAAAATCGCCCAAAAAGAACAATATATTTTAGACACTCTTTCTAAGAAATTTGACGTGACTCTACTACATTCACAATATGCTGGACACATTGGCAAATATATTCTTGAAAATGGAGAACTTTATGATACTATTGTAATCTCTGGTGGAGATGGTACGTTAAATGAAGCAATCAACAGTATTGCCCGTTTAAATAAAAAAATCACTCTCGGGTATATTCCCGCAGGAACAGTCAACGATGTGGCACACTCACTCAATATACCAAAGAATTTAAAGAAAGCTTTAAAGACAATTTTAGATGGTAATTGGTTTTCGCATGATATTTTTAAAATGAATGACAAGTTTGGCATATATGTGTGTTGTAGTGGATTATTTACCGAAGCAAGTTATGCGACTTCACAAAAATCTAAAAAGAAAGTTGGTAAACTGGCGTATGGCTTACATGGGGCCAAAAAATTATTTTCCACAAAATCTTTAAAAATCAAACTCTCTGATGATTTAAACACAATAGAGGGCACATTCGCACTTATGTTAATAATCAACTCCAAAAATGTTGCAGGCTTTCATCTAAACAAAAAAGCCACTCTCGATGATGGTTTGGTTGATGTTGTACTTGTAAAAGCAAAAAAACAACGAGTAAGATTTTGTGAGGTTATACGCGTTGCGCGATTGTTTTTGTTTGGTATACCAAAAAAATCATCTAAAAATATTCATGTTCAAAAACTTTCAAAGTTTAAAGTCGAATTAGATGACAACTGCATAGTCAATCTTGATGGTGAAAGTATTGGACAAGGAAGTTTTGATTTTGAAGTAATTAAACAAGGAATAAATATCTTAGTTCCCAAAAAATAGTATGGCGTAGTATTATTGTTGCAATATTTTATGTAATATGCTATACTTTCCTTGTTTTGATCTCGTAGTAAAACTGGATATTACGGAGCCCTCCTAAGGGCTTGTCTTACCCGAATCGCGAGAGCCCTGAATCCCTTTAAAATAGGGCTATTCAGAAAATCTCAAAATGCCACAACTTTCAAAAAACCATACTTTCGCCATTTTTACCCCTAAAATTTAATAATATTTATATGTTCTCGTGGCGTAACTGTATAACGCAGCGCCCTCCTAAGGCGAAGATTCCCGGTTAGAGTCCGGGCGGGAACACCAATAGCAATACTTAATGGTTTGATTTTAATTCTCAACATACTTTTACAAACTCAACCAATTTTAATATCCGTATTAGAATTAGAAACTTTAATGTTGGAGGTGATTAGTATGAAGAATAATAAATCGAGAATTAACACCAACACACTCGGAGTATTAAGAATTTATTATCAAGCCTGTTAAGTATTGTTGTGTTGTGTGTTGTGCGGTGCAAATCCGCAATACTCCGAATATTATCAATGGTAGGCTTTTTGACCTACCATTTTTTTATGCAAAGATTTTTTCCATAGCATCTATTGAGTTATCTATATCTTGGCAATAGTGCGTGTAAATTTTAAGTGTTATATCACTGTTAGCGTGTCCCGCAAGTTTTGATACAACATTCACAGGCACGCCTTGACTGACCATTCTCGTTATCCATGTGTGCCTTATCTTATGACACGACACCTTTTTACAGCCCGCTTTCATAAGATAAGTTTTGAGTAGTTTATTTAGATAGTGCGGAAAGCGTGGTGTGCCGTCAAGATTACAAAAGATAGCACCGCACTTATCAAACTTTTTATCATTTTCTTTTAACCTATCATACAACTCTTTAAACTGCACAAGTTTATCATAAAGCCTATTGCAGATATGCAAGGTTCGTTTAGAATACTTCGTCTTTAACTCTTTCGTAATAACTCCTTTATTATTGATATAAAGACGGTTTCTTCTAATCTTTATCAAGCGATTTTCAAGGTCTATATCTTGCCATTCAAGTCCGCACAATTCACAAGTCCTTATTCCAGTGGTCGCCAAGATATAAAGCGGAATGATTTTCCAAACATCTTCTTCTCTATCTAAGACTTTCATAAAGTTATCAAACTCTTCATGAGTTAAAATTTCTATCTCCTTGGACGGCTCGCCACCTATAACATTTTTAAGATAGGCACTTGTAGCATAGTTTCGATTTACAAGTTCAATAGACATAGCATAGTTATAAATCGTGCTTAAAACTCGCTTGTATTTCATTATAGTTTCTTTTCGATAATGCTTTTCAATTGTAATTTTATCAAAATACTCAAAGGTGTTAAGATTAAAGAATTCGCAGATAAGTTTTGCAGAATTTAACTCTATCATTTCGCCTTTTCGGGCATAATATAGCGTAGGGCGGTTGAAACTACTTTCTCGGCTCGCTTTCTTAACCCCATACGCTTTCACTAACTCGTCAAATTCGACCGCTTTATTTGGCTTGATTTTAGCCCTTGAAACCTTATAAAGACTCTCGTTCATATTTACAAAAAACTGTTGAATATCAAAAGCCTTCAAATCGACAAACCTTTTATTTCCAAAAAATTTTGATATTCTTTTTATGCACTCAACAGCACGCAGATAATAGTTATCTGACATGTTGTATTTCCTAGTGTTCAGCCAAACATTTGCAACCTGTTCAAAGGTAGCCATAGAGAGTTCGTGAATATGACCTTCACGATACTCTCGTTCCCATTGCTCAGCGAATGCAGTGGCAGCCTTTTCAGCACGCACACCCGAAAGATTATTCTCATTCTTCCAAGTGGTGCAAACGAACTTTGACCGTCCGTCCGCACCTTTAACCTTGATTTGAATGGCGTAATTTATCTTTCCATTCTTCAATGGGCGTTTATATATCGTCGCCATTTTCAGCCTCCCTTACTTCATAAGGAACGAAATAATAAATTCCCTGTGTTTTTAACTTAATGAATTTATAGAGTTCTTCTCTTAGCCATTCATTAAACTCTTCGCCTTTTAATCTTTTATTATTAGAAATATATTTCTTATGATATTTATACTTGCCATTCATGGAGTTTTTGCATAAAATATGCAGTTCTAGGGTGTCAGATATACCTATCTCATAAAAGCCATTATATGAGTAATATCTAGGTATATCTAGTTTTTCAATGATTTTTTCTAAAACATCCATTTTACAATCTCCTTTTAATCAATATTTTTAGTTAAATCAAGTTGTAAGAACTCTCCTAAACTTTTTAAGTTAATTAAAATCTTACCGCCAGCATTCAGCACTTGAATTTGACCGCTTTTACATAAACATCTAAGATAGTAAAGAGTTATAGATGTATTTTTATCTAAACTCTTAATGATATCTAGCGTTTCGCTGATAGTGCGATACATAGTCATCACCTCCTTTAATTATCATGCCTTATCAAAATAGAAAAACCAACCATTTTCCCTAAAAAAGGCGTATATATGTTGCAACGCTAATATAATGTCATGTTTTTAACACTAATTCAATTTTTTTACTGAATTATTGTGTGAAAATTGTTTTAGATATGCTATAATAAAAAAACACGAAGTATTTATTCGTGTTTAAAAGAGGAAATTATGAAAGACCATGTGGCTGAATATTTACAGCATTGCCGATTGTATGCAAAATTATCACAAGAAAAAATGGCGAAATTACTTGGCGTTTCAACTAGAACATTGCAGAACTATGAAAAAGAAGGTAATAACTTGCCATTTTTAACGATATTTAATTATTGGAATATTTGTAGAATAGAATCAAAAAAGAAAAATATCAAATTTAATATACCATTTCTTAAAATACTTCCCGTTGATAATAAAAATGATTTATCATTATTAGATTATAAATATGAAGAATTAGTGCTTATATTAGATACTCTCAATTCATTAAAAAATGATTTTAACTTTACTAATTGTCCAGTAATGAAAGAAGAAGAAATTTATGCATTAAAATA
Organism: uncultured Clostridia bacterium; assembly: GCA_944383255.1. Taxonomy (GTDB): domain Bacteria; phylum Bacillota; class Clostridia; order Christensenellales; family UBA1242; genus UBA5893. The sequence continues at coordinate 33,644 of CALWOY010000035.1, read as the reverse complement.
TTTATTAAATGATTCTAATTTTAGAAGTTGTTTATCATGTATAAGTTCTGCGTTTGAAAAAATTAAAAAAACTAATAAAGAATTTGATGAGTCTTTGGAGAATTTTCGTAATGCTTCTTTTAAAAATTCAAGAAATAGAGATGATAAAAAAATATATCAAGCATTATACAATGGAAATATGGAAAAATATTTCGATAAATGTGAAACAAATGAAGATAGTGTTTATTATGAACTACAAAAAATGGCTAGATCTATCTTTAAAAAAGTGCAAGACGAAACACAAACAGATGCAGTGAAAAAAGCGGTTAAAGATTATATTGAGATATATGGGGTAGAAGAATAATAAATTTACCGAGAGAATGCTTTTTACCGCTTCCAAGCCTATTTGAAAGCCTTTGAGATATAAGTCAGCGTATTTCTGCAAGTGCTGGGTATAGAATATTATAAATTAAGTTGCCTTTTCCTATTAAATTGCTATGGCTGTCGTATGTGTGTCTGCCATTAAAACTTGCAAGAAGTTTACCGCTTCCATTATATAGAAAAATATAGTTTCCGCTTTCTGTCATTCTTCCTATCTGCCTGTCTTGACTATCAAAGCAGAAAGACACATGTCCGTCTACTTTTATATAACCTATTCTTCTTCCGTTTTTATCAAATAAATACAACATAAAAAATCTCCTTATAAAACTATAACGGAGATTTCTTCTTTTTATTGTGTATTATAAATTTTGAAAGTCATTGATATCAAACCAATCTGGAGTAGACATTTGTTCTAAATTTTTAAAAAACCTTGTCGATATTATACTTTGATTTCCAACCATATAACTTTGTTCATATCCTTGTAAATTTCCTTTAATATCAAATTCTAAATGTAAGCATAAAGTTTCTGCATTAACCGATTCAATAGAACTTGCGTCAAAGGTTATATCATAAATATATCCGTCCAAAGTAAGAAATACTGATGCACTCACAAAAGGTAGTTTTGTTATTACGGTTTCCAAATCACTAAAAATTAAAACTTCTTTATTAGCCCCATTAAGCATTGCACTAAATGAAAATTGTGCTGTTGTTATTTCACTTGCAACAGAGCCATTATAAACATAATTTATTCCATCCTTACAAAATTGTCTTTGTTCTATTCCATTTTCAATTATTCTTATCATATAGTTTTCGCCATTTTCAGTCGCTTGCCATAAATTTCCAAATGTAAGCAGTTGTTCGTCATTACTTAAAGCATAACTAATTCCTTTCCAATCATTCATACTGAAATTCATTCTTGAAAAACTACTTGATAACTCTTCAAAATTTAACTTATTTGTTCCTTCTTGTAAGGTTATATCGTCAAAATCGTGGACATCAAACCATTCAGGTGTTGTGTATGGATCGGTGTAGTTATAAAAACTTATTTCTCCCACATACTCATTTTCAAAATAAAGATAAGCGCCCATTCCGTCAAATAGATTATTTGTATTAAAGCGAACACGAATAGTTATAGCATCAGCACCCATCATTTCAACATTTGGCTCGCCTATATTGAATGTGATATGTAATTCATAATTTGACTCATTTACATATTTTTTTGTGTCAATAAAGTCATACATTTCTGCAAGCCCATTAATGTTCTTAAATTGTGATAATGTTTCATCCATACCTAAAAATAATGAATCCCAGTCCATTTGTTCTTCGCCAATAAAAACGGGTGTTTCATCAACATAATTATAAGTTTGTCCGTCTATGCATACCTGTGAAATTTCGTATTCATTATAAATTGGACTTGCGATTTCAACATAGTTCGCTCCATTTTGAGTGTTTTTTGTAATCAAAATGGAAGCGGTTCCACTCTCTATTTTTCTGTTATGTAAAACAGAGTTCCAGTGTTTAGCACTAAACTTTGCATTGTTTATAAAGTCATTTGTTTCATCTAGTGTTAAAGTGGTATATGCTGGCTCCTCTGGTTCATTTGATTGTTTTTCTCCACAGCCCACTAATGTAAAACCTAAACATAAAACTAATAATAAACTAAATAGAACACTAACTTTTTTCATTTTTACCTCCTACGATAAACATATTATACCCTAAAAAATCATAAAAAGCAAGAAATATAGACTTATTTATCTATATTTTATATACTTTTTTGTTCATATTGAGATAACCCGTCCTATTATAAAAAATAAAAAAGCAGATACAATATTTATAAGGAGTATCTGCTATGGAATTAAACGAAATTATAAATCGAATAAGTCAGTTGCGCACCCGTGAAGGCTTGTCAGCAAGGGAATTGAGCCTTAGAATTGGTAAAAACGAGGCGTATATAAACCGACTTGAATATCGTAAGAATTTTGAGCCTTCAATTTCGGTTATAAATGATATAGCGGAAGCCTGCAATTCTTCACTTGAAGAATTTTTCTACTATGATATACATCAGTATAAGAAAGATAAACATATTATCTCTCTTCTTCAAAAAGCGAAACCCGAAATAAAAGACTCTATCACTAAGATTTTGGAAAATTCATAGTTATACCACTAGCTACAAAATTTTTCTAATATTTTTTCTTTTATAAGATTAAATTTTTGCTTTATATCTTCATCTTTTAATAGTTCTTTTACATTAGGTTTTGTTTTGTTATTATACATATATTCTATAATTCTTCTATAAGAATTTGCACATCCTAGTTTTTGAGCCCAAGCATTTATTTTATCTTTGAAAATATCATCCATTTCGAATTTATCATCTGGATTTTGTTCATACCCATCAAAAGGCAAAACAATATCTTTATTTAAACAATATAGTTTTTCAATTTCATTTCTTGCTTTTACAACGCCTTCCTTATCGTTGTCAACCATATATACAAAAGGAATATGCCACATTAAAAAAAATGGTAAATTTTTGATAATGGAGGTTGCACCCCAACATGGGAATATTTCATAATCTTTATCAAGATCACAAAATAATTCCATAGCATAAAAGTCATGGATTCCTTCAACTATAATAGTTTTTTTATTTTTTATCATCCTATCTGTAGATGGCAATTGTAAACTATCATAGAATGGGGTCAATGCACTAAGCTTTGTATATTTGCTAGGATAAGACTTTAAGTCATATAATACAATTGATTTTAATTTATCTTTTTTTGCAATTAATATTTGGTTTGGTTTTATGAATTCATTGCATAGCATATATGAAGAATGCGTAGTATAAATTATCTGAGTATTTTCATTCTCTGTAATTATCTCACTGAATCTTTTTAATAGTCCAATTTGAGATTTTGGATTTAAGTTAGATCCTGGCTCGTCTAACAAAAATAATACATTGTGATTGTATTCGTTTTTGTATATAGGATTATATAATAAATGCATAACAAAAGAATAATACCACTTAAATCCATCACTTCTTTCATTTATATCAAAATTGTTTTCTGATGGTTTTCCTTGAACTAACTCTTGAATTGAAACTTTTAAATAATTATGACCATTTACATCTCTTTTAATGTCAACATATAACTTAATCTTGTTGGTAAATTCGCTATCCATTCCTAATTCTGCCCAAGCTTGATTAAAGTCTTTTTCTAAACATTGATTAACACTATTTAAATCAGTTTTTTGTTCTGACTCATCTTGATTATTTGCAACTTGCATTAATTTTTTGTGGCATGCTTTTTGAAAAAGGTTATCAAATATTTCAAACCAAAAACTGGTTGTATTGTTATTGTCTATTGTGATATGATCTTCAATTTTTAATTTGTCGTTTAAATATAAACATATTGGGAGAAATTTTAATATAATTTTGGATAATGCATCTTGATAAGTTGCTGATAAATCTATTTTTCCATTGGAAAAAATATATACACTTCCATTTGGTGAATATTCTCTTGTAATAATTGGATTAGTTGATAAAAAAGATTTATATCGTTTTCCAAACTTTTCAGATTCAATGTCAATTTCTTCTAATAAAGTATTATCTTCATTAGTGTTTCTCTCTATTCCAAATTCAGAATATAAATTGTTGTTTTCTATAAAATTAAATATTTCATTTTTAAACTCTGGCGAATCGCTTAATTTAATTATTGCTGAAACTTTCAATCTTTCAGGTAACCTTGTATTGTAATAATTTTTTAATCTAGATAAATGATGAGTTTCATTATTAGTTTTATCGTTATATGAATCAAATGATAATATGGCTTTAAGAATTGTGCTTTTCCCACATTCGTTTAATCCTATTAAGGCTAGCAATCCGCTCTTATCTAAATCTATTTCTAAATCATTTTCTATTCCTTTATATTGATGAATTATAAATTTTCTATATTTCATATTTTTCTCCCTTATTGTAAACATTGTAACACATTTCTTAAAAAAAATCAATAATTTGCATATTTATATGTTTTCTCTAACTTTATATAAAAAATTAAACATTAGGGGAAAATTTTGAGAATAGGTAGCGTCGTTGCGGTTGCGTTATGAGTTTGTAGGGCTTTAAATCGTGTTAATAATATAGCCATATAATGATTACATTATATGACTATTTATAGTTATCATATAGGCATCCGTTTCCGTGGTTTTGAGTCGGGTTCTTTCGGCTGTTCTTCCACTTTTATATATTTCTCTTTGCAGTAGTAAAGATTATTGCCACGATACGTTTTCATAGGGTTTTTATACACTTGTTCGCTTTCATAGATATACGAGTTTTCTTTGAGATATTTCTTTACATTCTCGTAGGTATCGGTATAGATTGTCGGTTTCTTTATTCCTTTTGAATAGTGATATAAATTTACGCCCGCTGGCAGTTGCATTTGCATAAGGGCTTTGTTGTGCATGTGGCTGTTCTTCTCGTTCACTTCTTTTGAAAGGTGTGGAGTAAGATAGAAATAGACTTCTTGCTTGCCTTTTGGCTTGCCCACACTTGTATATCCGTTTTTCCACGCGTCATTTAGGGTTTGAACGGGCAGAAAGACGCTTCGGGTAGATTTGTTAAAGAAAAGTATTGCATGTATGTGAAAGCCCGAATTTTCATCTTTCTTTTCAAGTGTGTTTATATACTCAATTTCGCCGTATTCAGTGAAGTGCTTACGGAGATACTTTATGAACACCTTAAAATCTTCGTTGATTTCCTTCGTGTCAAGTATTTTCTCTCTATAAGTCAGCGTGATTAAAAGTAGTTTTTGAATGTCAATAGTGTTCTCTTTGATTAGGTCTTGTAGTCTTAAATTGCTTTCAAGTAGGCTACGCATACTCTCGCCACGAATGAGTGTCTTTTTGTTTTCAACTATCTCGCCAGTGGAAAGATTGATATGCCTATTTCCAGAAATTCGTTTAATACTTGCTTTTCTATTGCAATTTGTTATGTTTTGTAGTATAATATGATTGTTAATCTTTTTGACTTTGACTAAGTCATTTGGTTTAATTATGTTTGATTTCATTTTTAACTCCTTAACTTAAACCCTGAAGTTTTACTTTTTATTCAAGTTAATTAACTGAAAAGATGTTTTGTTTTTTATAAACCAATGAGCGAGCCAAACGAAAAATCGTTTTTTCACTTGCGAGCGAAGAAGGCTTATATCTAGATATTCAAGTTAATATAACTCAACATGAACTCAACTCATTTAGGGTAGATTTATAGTTAAGGGTAAAATGGCTAATGAAAAAAGCATACAAAAAAACATACTCAAAGAACATAAGTTATTTGATGCGTTTGATATTTCGCATTAAAACGAATTATACTATCAACAGATTTTAAAAATAACTGAATATTTGAGCATGTTTTGAAAGTTATCTGACGGGAAATCGGGATGGAGTTTTTTCTCCTAAGGCTTTGTTCTGGGTTCGAGTCCCGGCGGGGTCACCAATATAAATATTTTACAATAAAAAAATACAAGCAAGATATTTTGGTAATTGCTTGTATTTTTTTATTATAATAATGGTGAGAAAAGTCTAAGTATTGCCTGGAAAAGTTTACTTGCAAAAAACTTACGATTGAAATCTGAAAGTGTGAGAAGTTTGCTATTTTTCATATCTTGTTCAAATAGTTGAGCATTATAATTTACAAAATCTTTATCATACAAAAGTGTTGTAAGTTCAAAATTGAGTGCAAAAGAGCGGTTATCTGCATTGCATGTACCTATTGAAACACAAAGATCATCTACAAGCAGTGTCTTTGAATGCAAAAATCCGTTGTAGAAATACACTTCTATTCCTGCATCTAAAAGTTCTTTGACAAATGAAAGCGTGACATAATAAACAGTACGTTTATCTGGTTTTGCTGGTATCATAACCTTAACATCAACACCAGTTTTTTTTGCAATAAGTAGTGACTTTAAAAACATCTCGTCAGGAATAAAGTAAGGCGTTTGAATGTATACTCTCTTTTGAGCAAAAGAAATCATACGAATATATGCATCTTCTATGTATCTTTGGTCACTTTCTGGTCCGCTGGTGATAACTTGTGCACCAATGTTTCCTTTTTCTTTTAAGGAATCTTCCAAAAAATAACCTTCTTTAACAAGTTGTTTGGCGTTTAATCGTTCTTTTTTTACACACCTAAAATCATTAAAGAAAATATTTTGCAAATCCCAAACAACAGGTCCTTCTACGCGTATATGAGTGTCACGCCAAGGTGAAACTTTTTTCTTTTTGCCCATATGGTCATCGCGCAAGTTTATTCCGCCTGTATATGCAATCTTTCCGTCAATAACTACAATTTTTCGGTGATTGCGATAATTTATCTTGAAATTGATCAAACGAATCCCCATAAATGGTGGAAAAAACTCCGCAACCTCACCACCTGCTTTTTTTAACTTTCTAAAAAATCTTCTAGGTGATTTTAAAGAACCAACGCTATCATAAATAAGTTTAACTTTGACACCACTTCGTGCCTTTTGGCAAAGAATGTCCATAATTTCTTTGCCAGTTTTGTCATCGCCAAAAATATAATATTCTATATTTATATTATTTTTTGCATTTTTTAAATCATTTTTTAAACTTTCAAGTTTTGATGGCCCATCGGTGAAAACTTTTACACTATTTCCAGTTGAAAAAACATTGTTATCATTTGATTTAACAAATTTAATAAGTTTGTATGCATAATCATATTTTTCATTTTTGGCACGAAGTTTATCAAAATTTATACGCTGCCAAGAAACAAATTGCAAATAATCCTGTGTGTATCTCTTTTTTCGCCTTATATATACTCGTGTACGTATACTAAGTCCACCACCAAAAAGTATATAAAGTACAAAACCACCAATAGGAAAAAGTGCCAAAACAGCAAACCAGCCAAATACACTTTGTGGCTGTTTGCGTTCGACAAATATCATAATAAGCAATAATAGCAAGTTTAAAGCATAACCTACTATTAAAACAATTGTCCCTACTGGCATAAATTCCCTTTAATTAAAAGGTGGAAATTAATTCCACCTTATTTTATTTAATCTTGTGCTCTATTTATTTGAATATTTAAATTATTTCTATATAGCACTATATTTTGCTGTGTGGATTCTAAAGTATTATAAATTGTTATATAAAATTCAATAATTATATCTATTGAATCTGGGATTGGAGATTCAGAACTTATATCATTTAATATTAATGAATAATTCCCTGCATTGTTTATCAATGAAACATATTCACTATTGTTATTATTAGCAACATTAACATAAATATCATCTTCATCTATACCATTTATATCAGCAAGCAAAGTGAAAATGTCTTGGTATTGTGTTGAATATGTAGATAAAGACTGCTCTTCACTTGCGTTAAAAGGTATATTATCAAATAAGAAAGAATATGTGAATAATGTTTCAGAAGATATATTTAAAGCAACAATTGTAAAGATATCATTTATATAGTTAGTATATTCTCCAGAAGGCAATGTCATTTTAATACCACTGCTATCTATTGAAAAACTATATCCATTTAATGTCGACTGACCTCCTGAAAGTGTGGCATTCCCAACACTATTACCATTTCGATATAAATAGATACTATCTGTTTCTGTTAGATTTGAATTTATCACTTCTTTATCTATATAAATATGGTATTGTGTTATCATACTAGTTTCATCAGTTTCTCGTATATAACCATATACAGGCATTGCACCAAAATCAAAATAATCGCTATTTATAATGTTTCCTGTGCTTTCCCCTGGACTAAGAACAATTCCATTTTTTTCACCTATAATTGTATCTGCATCAGAATAAATATTTATTGTAATAGTCCCATAAATTATACTGTTATATGAACTTAGATTCTCTCCGACGACATATTCAATAGTAGTAATTAATCCACGTGTTGAAACTAGTCTATATTGTAGATTTTTTGAATTTTGCAGAGTTTCATAATAATCTACACCTCCATCTAAATTAAATATCTTACTACCATAATCTGTATACCCATAAATATTTCTAACTGCCAAATTAGGTAACAAACTATTAAATATTAAACCTGGTTCAAAAGCACCATAATACTCATATAAAGAACTAGAAACCATACTGTTTGACGAATATCTGCTGTTTACCATCTTTATATTTGTCAAAGATAGAGTCTGAGTTACAGCATTTCTATCTAACTGTACAACTAAATTGAATGAATCATTCCCACTTATAACATTAATTGGTGAATCATCAAGTGATAATATTGTACGAAATCCTCCAGGATTTGTTATCCATGTATATTCATAATTTCCATCAGTACCTTGACTTAGATCACTATAAAGTCCTACAGAAACACTAAACACATTTAATATTTCATCTCCAGACCACACATTGCTACCATCAGATATACTTATCATTTGAAGAATATCTTTAACTGAAACATAAAACGAAGATGGATCATCCTGATTGACAATCTTTGGCAATTGAGATGTATTTGATGAAATAGTGAGTTTTGAGTTCTCTGGTTGAGAGAAATATACTCTGACACTATCAATGAGTCTTGAACCTGCACCTCCAGCTACCCCATATTTCACATAAATATCAACGATAATATAGGTGGCTCGAATATCAAATTCGTCACTCAATGTTATTAAACCAGTTTCATGATCAATTTGAATATAATCGCTATCTCCTTCTATAGTCCTAATTGCAAATTCTAAATCTTGAACATTGCCACTTAATGTTGAATCATCGCTTACCACAAATGATGTTGCAGTCGTATAACCAGCAATTAATTCAAATGGTCTATATGTTGTACCTGCCCAATTTTCAATAGGAATACCATTTTGCAAATAATCCACAGGCAATTGTGCATTTCTTTGTGTTCCTGCTCCATATGCCAAAGTAGAATCGACATCAATATACTTTAGTGTTATCCAAACTGGTGCCTGATAATCTAAATATTGTTTCTTAGCTACTCCATCTTCAAATGCATAGGAAACATCTATTTGCAAGGAATCATTTACAAAATCAATATTTAAACCATCTGAGCTTTTAATAAACTCTGCATCAGGTGCAATATATTTTGTCAAATTATAACTAGAGCCTATATAGTCATCATTGCCGCTATTTGTAAATTGCACTCCTTTAAGATTTGCCAATTGACTAACTGAAAGCCCATCTACAATTGTCTTTTCAGAATTTGTTAAAAGAGATACTTTCTCTCCACGTGCAGTATCAATAACATTTAATTCACTAAGCGAGAATGTAGCCAATTTATTTTGGTCGGAGGAAATATTTGCTCGACGTATCTCAGAATGGTTTTCTTGGTTTACAAAATATACAGTAAGTTGCGAATTATTATCAAGTTGGCGTAAACCTATAGTAAGGGTTTGATCTTCAATAATATAACACTGAGTTATCTGAATCGTATATTCAGGCCACATTGGCTTGCCATCTGATCCTGTTTCTGGGAATTTAGAGCCATCTAAACCATCATAAAATGAATTCTTAAAAGTTACTACATTTGATTCATCTTTGTATCCATTTCCAGTCTCATAAGAAATATTATAAATCGACTGTGTAGCATTAGAATTAGTATAATAGAATGCTTCATCTGTGGTAGTATTATTAATGCTAAGATGTTCATCATTGTATTCATATTCTGTTATAGAATATTCTATTCGGAACTGATAGTTAGATATATCTTCAAACCCAAATAATTCATCAATTGAGAGATACCCATTTTCAATATCATATGGAACTGTAGCAAATAAATATTCATTTGCTCGTACATCATAAGCCCTTATCCTTAAGGACAATACTCTTGAAACATCATCTAGTGAAAGCTCGTTACCTTCATCATCTTTAATTGAAAAACCTAAATAAATCGAGTATGAATCTTTTATACTCCTATCACCAACCACATAATTTTGGCTGTTGTCTTTCACATCTATAACATCTAAAAGACTAAATGCTACACCATCTCTAACATACGGTGTATCACTTGATACTAAACTATACCTTTCACGAATTGTCATTGGTATATCTACAGCTACTTCATAATTTTCATTTGATGTCGAACGTAAAGTTAATGTTCCTGCTATTACTCTATTGCTAAATTCCAATGAATCAATAAAATCTATTTCAAAATAGAATTGGTCACTAGCTAGTACCAATGGATAAGAAATTGTTGTAACTGACCCACTTGCGTTATTATAAGAGAAAATTGCTTCCCAATTATCTAAGTCTGTTAATAAGAAATCTGGGATACCAGTTTCACGCTTCTCAAAAGAAACTGAAACGATATGATCATAATTCCCCGGCTGACTTGTTTTATCAACAAGTCCAATTGTATCACGCTCAAATGCAGTTATTAAACTTGTAGTAAATAATGCGTTATAACGAGCTACAATGGTTACATAATATGTAATTGTATAACCAAACTCATCAGTTAACACTATGTCAACATTTTTATTACCAAATGCTATATCAGCAAATCGGAATGCCAAATCATAATTGCCACTACTCGTTGGACGTTGAGTAACATACTGTCCACCTTGAATAAATGAAACTTGGAACATAGAAGCAATATTTCCAGCTTGATTTTGATTTTCATTTTCATGTTGTATAAATATATAGTTTTCATTTACTGTTTGACTGCCCCAAATAGCAAAAGTAATAAATCTATCAAAGTTTTCTTTAATTATACTCCTACTTGTTTCTGAATTTAAAGTCCCATCTGCATTTCTTAATGTTTCGCTTGTATAATCATGACTTACTATAAATGTTAATGTAAATTCTTTATTTATTGATCCATAACTTATTGTGAGCACTAAGTTAACTGTAACAGAAGTCTCACGAGGTGAACCCATGGCCACAAAGTTAAAGTCATATATTACTCCATTTTCGTTCATTGCTGGAGTGAATCTTAAATATGATGTATTACTATGTATTAAATTTTGATATTGACTATTTGTTGCTGTATTTGTTACAGAATCAGCAGCAATAGATAATTGTAGTCCATCTGAAGAGAAATCAGTAGCAGTATAATAAGATTTATCTGAAGTTCGTTTCATATTAAGAAGAGACATATAGTTTACAGAAGATGAAATATCTGGATCGCCACGAGTACCATTATGCAAAATACTTGTATTTTGTCCTGTAGATAGTTCTATATTGGTGGTATCGAATTCAATATCAAAACCATATAGTATGTAATAAGTCCCTATTTCAATTCCTTCATTTAAACTGTTACCATTCCTACTGTTAATCGAAATTGCTTTTCTAATTTCTCTTTCTTCTGTAATATCTTCTTCTTGTAATGAACAACCCGTACCACTCAAAAGTTCATATACCTTAAAGAAATCTATATTTTGGTTACTAACTGTCGCCATGCCCCCTTGAGAATCAAAAGTAGTTACAGTGCGATACATTAATTGTATTCTTGATTCAAAAACGACTTCAATTTTGTCCAATATAGATAGCCCTTCACTATTAGTAAGAGCTGATTGTATATACTGACCTTCTGCATCCATCTGATATACAGCCCAAGTTACACCCTCATCGCTTGAAACAAAATTACTCATGTCAGAAACTGTTAAATCAAGAAGAGTTACATATACAGGAATTGAATCACCTTGCATGCCATCAGAAAGATGTACATATGATGACTCTGCAGTAACCCCATTGATTTGAGTCACGCGAAGATATTTGTCTATTGTCAGAACCGCATCTTGTGGAACAGTCAAAGTTAAAGTAATTTTTGTAAGAATATCATCATTTGTTCCAATATAAATATTTTCAGGCTGATTTAAATTATTTGTTGAGTTTGCAGAATTAAAGTTATATCCCAACATCTCATAAACATTATTAAATAGAACTACATTATAAACACCAACAGGAATGTATATATTTTGACTGCCTATTATTTGATAATATAATCCAAACTGTAAACTAAGATTATCATTAATACTATGATTTTGATCTTCACTAATTACAAAATCTGTATTAAGTGGATAATAATTGTCACCGACTAAAGCATTGTCTACATATACATATTCTGCACCCAATCCAACTCTTACAACTATATCATCTTCATAAGTTTGATCATTTAAATTTTCTACAACAATACGCGTAGCATCTGCTAAATCTGCCTCTTGATTTAATGAAATTGTATTTTGTGCGTCTTCGCTTCTATCAAACCAATAAGATTCTGCCACACTTATAGTACTGGTATTTGGAGTTGGATAATTTACAATTATCCTAAAGTTTGGATTTAATGTTAGATTGAAGTATGATGCCATAACAAAAGTTGTATCATCTGAACTACCATAATTATAATATGAAATCCTAAAAGCTAAATTAGTTTGTTCTGCAACTTCACTAACATCAAGCTCTATTATATAATGTTGGTCCTCAGTTTGTATAATTTGGCCACTGAAATTACCAAAAACATTTTGAGTAATTAATTCAACATTTAAAGATCCTAAATTATTATCTATTACATTTTGATACCACAAATCAAAATCAGCCTCACCTGTATAATTAAACAACTGGGCTAGTATATCCAAGTTATTGATAGAACCAGCTGAAACACCAGTTACTGGTAGCATATTCATTTGGGTAATTGGCTGATCATTGATAACACCCACATTAAAGATTGCATTTATTCGCAATCTCATTGAAAGATTATAAGTAACTTGCTCTCCATTGTCAGTAAAGATGAAAACAATTAAAACATCAACATATGTATCTTGTGTTACAAGCCCAACTCTTAAAATATCATTACCATCAATTTCTGTAGAAGAAATAATTTCATCTTCTATTGGTGTTAAAATATTAATGTTTATTTCATCAAAAGTAGTGAATTCACTCTGACCATCATCTTTTATAACCTTAAAAGTATTATTTATATCAATAATATTTCCAGAATCTACCTCATATATATTAAACGCACTATTATATTTAAGACTTGTATTCTCATCAATTAGTTCTATTGAATAGTTAGATAGGATATATAAATTTACTATATCCAAAGCTCCAAATTTTGTATAAAAAACAAATTGTGTGTTCCAATTCTCAGTTGTATCCTCTGCATTAAGAGTCATACTTTCGTAATCAACCCAAGCATAGTGTCCTTCAATGTGACTTGGTACAACATAATAAGATAACAAATGATTTGCATCTGTTGTACTAGATGAGGAGGAATTAAGGCTCATTGTTAAATTATATCTGCCTGTTAATTCTATTTCTTTACCTTCTCCAGCTGGAAGTGATATATCTTGTATGTCAGGACTTGACACACCTTCATCTGTACGCTGTGTAAAATTCAAATTAGGTATTTCGCCTACACTTATATAATAATATGCTTCAAGTCCGTTTTGTGTCGTCATAAGCACCTTGACTCTCAAATATTGAGCACCATCACGATTTATATTGATTACACTATTTCCATGAATACCTGAGCCTATGGTCGCATATTGATTGACATTTTGTGCTGTTTCCCATCGGAAGAAATAATAAGCAACTTCACTAATTGTAAATGTCAAAACCGCCGAAGGCAAATTCTCCTGCTCAGTAAAAACTCCATTATCATTTCGGCCAATAACTACCCTACTTGTAGAATTTGTTGAATTTGGAATTGTGTCGTCAAATACTTCTAACATATCAATAGTGGCATTGCCTTCTTGATTAAATTCAAGATACTCCATATCAAATGTAACATTGTCAATATCACTATAAAGATCTGATCCACTAACATTTGAATTTTGTGAATAAGTCGTCATATATGGATAATAAGTACGGATATCCAAAACTTTTTTAATTTGAACTAAGTAAGGAATAACCAAACTGTTAGTTGCCAAGTTTAAACGTGCTTCTATAATAACGAAAGTATCACGTCCAACTGGTTCTGTTATAAAATTAGTACCCTCAAAGCGAGCATAAATATTTTTGTCATTTGAATCAAGGTTTCGTACTGTTAACTGCATTCCAGGAACATATTTGATTCCGTATACACCATCGGTTATAACCTCATCTTCTTCAATGAGCAAATCAGTACCCTCAAGACCAGCTCCTTCCAAAGTATAATAAAGTTCTTCAGTAATTACCCAGTCTATGTTAAGAAGATTAAATAAATCATATTCTCCAGTTGTATTTGGATAAATAACATATGGTATATCAAATGGAAGCAACAATATTTTAAATGTTATACTATCTCCTCGACCATCTATAGCATTGTTTAAATATATCGCAGCAAAACTAGAATCAATAATATTATTATTGACGCCTTGAATAGAAATAGATTGTCCTTGAACTACAATATTGTTTGTACTCTGTATATCTAAATTTGGTGTCACATCTATTATGCCATAGCTTTTAATACTAAATGCTTGCAAAATTGTCTCAAATGTATATTGCTCACCATTTACAAGTTTTAAATAATATTCGCCTTTATATAGAACCCACATAGTGCTATCTGGGTTTCGTGTTATATTAGGGCTGAGGTTAAATTGCATTTCATAAGTTTTGCCGTCATTTGTTAGAACATCTACACCATCATATGTTAAAATTATTTTTAGTGATATGCTATTATTTATGTTTGCAAGACTATATAATACGAAACCGTCACCTTCACGAGCTATATAGAATCTGTTTGAATCTTCTTCATTAACAAATTTAAAACCAATTTTTGAATAATCAAGTTCAAATGAAATATTTTGAACTTCACCTGAGTTGTCTACCACTCTATATACCATCAATGGAGATTGCTCACTATTATCTAATAGCACTGCCCTTCCATAGTAACTTATATCATCTACTTGACTATTAGCTATATCTAATGCTAAGTCAGTAACATCTTGTTTAACTCTAATGTTTGGATTTATATATAAATACAATGAGCCCAATGCATCAATAGCAGTATTTTGCTCGTCATTTTTTTCTAATGATAACATTACACGCCTATAGCCATTGTTTTCATTAAATGATTTAAAGACAATATAAGCATTATATACATATGTTAACTTTGACCCATCTTCACGACCAATCCCTATGCCGTTATCAATTTGTACATCAGTGGAAGATGTATAACTAGCGATATAAGCAATTGACGAAGGTGTATCTGAATTTGTTACTAGAGTTCTATTTCCGATTTGTTGACCATTTTCATCATATTCATATATATAAAGTGAATACTTTGAGGTATCAAGTGTAAAATCAGGTGAGCCTGAACCAATAGTGTAATTTAATTGTATTCTAACTTGATAAAGCGAATCAGCATAAACACCTTGATACGATACATTGCCAACAATAGATATAGGCTCATCTTCATAATCATTGCCATAAGAATCAACTGAAAGATACAAATCTCGTGCAATATTTAATGTAATAACTTGAGATATTCCAAGTGCCGCAACAGTTACACGCAATTGTAGGCTATATGGTTTTCCAAAATCCTTTAATATTGTCAAATATGTTAAATTGTTAAATTGTCCACCAAACTCCACAAAACCGTCGAGAGTACTTGCATCCTGTTCATTAACTAAACTAAAATTCATTAGCTGAGTTAACAATGCTTGTCCATCATTGTAAGTATAAGTATAAGAAATTAAATTAACTACTCCCGCCATAGTCGATTTCAAGCTTATTGTCGAACCTGCGTAACCAACTAATTGAACTGAAATAGGTGCAAAGTCATATGCTCTGTCTGAATAAGTATAAACAACCACACTACTTTTCGATGCAGTACTACCAGAATATCTTTCAAGAAGCTGGTCTACTTGAGATATATAGCCATTTTGCTGACAAGTAAAATATAAAGTATCTTGAATAACCCCTTCTGCATCTTTAAGATACAGCTCTACATCTCCTGTTCCATTAAAAGTCAATATGCCATTTGCAATATTCAATATAGATACATTAGAACTTTCAAAAACATATTCACTTGAGATAGGTTTCTTACCATATTTATCTTCTAGAACCACAGCTAATGCAGAATAATCAATTTGCTGACCGTTACTTTCAAATAAAAATTCGCTTATTTCATTTCCGCGATAGTTATAAGTTGTCTGAATATTGTTTATATAACCATTTTCGCTTTGAATGTCAGATGTGACTAAAATTCTATTTTCTGGATCTGATTTATATGCTCCATCTTCAACCAAATTTACATTAAAATCAAATATTTCAGCAGATCCATCATAAACTTCAATACATTCAAACTGTTGGCCATCATTATATGTGGAAATCGCATCTTCGCGTGGTGTAGAAAAGGCCGCATTATCATATACTACATACAATTTTATTCTTCTTGCACTAACATTGTTCGGTAACGAACCAATATTCATTGAAAAAACAAACTCATTTCCATTATTTTGTTCCGAACTTGAAGTGCTGTATATAATGGAAGTTTCAGAATCTGTATCTTGAATTTTTGCAATAATATCGATCTCGCCATTAAGCACTGCATTCCTAAAAATAAGTTGCTCATTTGTCTGTTCGCTTTGTCCTGCAGATGCTGGCAACGAATAACCCAAAACAACCTCAAAAGGAGCAGTCGTATTGTGAACATAAGCTATATCATTTGTTTCAGCATTTATAATAAGTTCATCATTAGTAAGAACTGTTTGAATATTGCTAGTTAAATTATACAATGTTTTATTTACATAAACTTCTAATGTTGATATTGCATTTAATGAATCTTGGCTGTATCGTTGAATTACATATCTACCTTGTTCATCAAGTTTAGGATTTCCTTGATAATCTGTTTGTATTGTCATAAATACAACATCAAATGTTCTTCCATAAGCTTGAGTAGTGCGAGGTTGAATAATACCATCTTCAATTTCATATAACCTAACAGTTTGAGAACCAAGTTGATATTCTACTGCCTCACCGGTTGTTACAATCATATCTTCAACACTTATATCACTAGATTCAACCACAAAATATGCGCGCCTTTGATATAAATTTTCATTTGGAACCACCGCAAAAGTTTTAACGTCAAGACTATTTAAATTTGGGGTTTCACCATCAATAATAGTTAATGTTTGATTAGTTGTTGACCAGTAAATTGAATTATCTTGCACAGAATTTGTTGAAAAATTAACTGAAATTGGCTCAACATTTTCTGCTGTTTCCCCAAAATATCTTACTTCTATACATAGATTATTTGAATCCACATTGCTTGTAACTGCAAATTGCCAATAATATTCATCTATACTTGATGTGATAACTGGAAAATAATATGTAAATGTTGCCCCATTGACAAGTACCTGCCTTGTTTCTCCATAACCATAACTTGGAATTGTAACAACATTATATGCACTATTCTCATTGTTTACTGCATCATAATATGTATTGCCAACTCTATATAAAAACCTTATTGCAACATTGTTTAACTCATGTTGAAGAGATATTGATTGATCTAAACTTGAATATAGGCGGATACCAAGGCTTGACCGAGAAGAGGCTTGTGCAATGTTTGAATTGTTTGCATATAAAGTAAACAAAGTATCAACCTTTACATTACCCATACCACCATCTAGACGCATACTATCAACTGTTACTTCAACAATATCTATTGTTTTATTGGCTCTATATGCTTGACGATCCGAGTCTAAAGTATCAGATGCCAATTGTTCAAGCCTTGCCAATACTGCGGCAAATTTAGCATCTTCATCAAGACCTTGATAGCCGAGTAATACCCTTTCTTCAATAGGTGTAGAAGCAAAGACATAACCAACAATTGTACTTGTCCCGATACGACTTGTTGTGAACACATTGGTATGACCCTGTTGTGTGATATTTTCATCAGTACTTGATGCTGCCATAAAATAAGTATTTTTGTATACTACTTCTCCACCATCTGTACCGTCATGGCTATACTGATAAGCACTTCGTGCTGGATAAAATTTTAGATTTGTGCTAACAGATGAGCCGACAGCAAACACATCACTATTTTCATCTTGTGAACTTACTCGTGTTTCAAGCTCAACTCTATAAACTGGGACATCAACATTGACATTGGCACTAATTGAATCTATCTGCTGATTTTGTGAAGTCGCGGTAATTATACTATGCCCACCAGTTATCCATTCTTCTCCATTACATTCAGCATCATGCACAGTTGTTTCTACATAAACATTAAATGGAACACCAATAGTTGCTGTTTGTGGTATAGAAATTACTCCATCGGAAATGCGCACACTACCATCAGAAGTTGTGATAATGTTGCCATTTTGTAAACTTAAGGTTAATGTGGTTTCTGAAACATCTTGCGTTGTTGTAGAAATGGTGATAGTAAAATCGTCATCAACATTATACTCCACTTGGTCAAATGCCAAATCTTGAGGCATAATCTGTGGCGTACTAAAATAACCTGCTATTGCCAAAATTCCTACGCCAATTCCACACGCACCAACAAACACAGCGAGTGAAATTGCAAAAACCTTTAAAAATGTAGTAAATTTCATATTATTTCTCCACTTAGCAACCGACTTTAATTTATTATTTACATTATTAGTCAAAATAATTATATAGTTTGCGCCTGTTTAAGTCAAACAATTTAAAATTCATTTTAAATATTTTTTATTTCGCCAAAATATTTTATCGTTTTCAAAAATTATTTTTTTTATAAAAATAAAAAAAAATTATTAAATTTATTTAATAAAAATATTTTTATTTAAATTTTATTTTAATTTTTCTATCTTTATTTATTTTCAAAATACACAAATCAAAATACACAAATTATTTTATAATCAAAAGACCAATTTTTTATTATATCGGATAGATGACGCCAACATATCACCTATATAAACTTTTTAGAATACTAATTAGAATACTAATTATTGACAAAATGCTATTAATAGGAGTATACTACAGTCAAGATATGGATAGGAGGATGAACTATGCCTGATTTTAAAAATGGATTTAGTATTGATATCAAATATGGTGAACGCACTGAAAAACAAAATTTCAGTATGGCAAAAGATGACGATGCTCTTTGCCTATATGAACAAGGCTCATATAATGCAGTAATGATGTTGGAACCAAAAAAACGCGAATTTACAATAGATAACTCAACTCATAGGTTTGATGCTATATCAAAAGAAAATATTATTATTTTAAAAGATGTTTCAAATATTCAAATCCAATACAATACTGATTTTACTATTACAACCGACACAGAAAAAGGCAAAAGAACATTCAAAATTTCACATCACGAACTGAGCGTTAAAATCGGCACAAGTTTTACACCTGTTGCAACATTTAACAAACCACTTGATGTAACTTTGCCAGAAAGTTTGCCAACCCAAATATCTAATGGCAATATAAAAATGAATTCTTTTCCTGCTCAAATGACAAATATGCTTGTAAATGATTATAAATATCAAGCGCTTACTTTAAGAAACGGTACAACGATCCTAAAATCGCCTGAGGGAAAAATTCTTTTCCAAGATGGTACAAAATGGTCAACATCAAGTTTGACAGATATTGTGCAAGCACCAAGCGGTTTAGTGCTTAGATTTTTACCAATGTCTGAATTGTCAAAAATAGAAGAAAACAGACTTAGAAAAGGCACAAGGATCTCAGAAGAAGATGCCAAAGCATTTAGTGAATTTGTTGGCAGTACCTTAGATTTAAATCAAATTCCACACTTAACTTCGGATTCTTCATATATACGTTTAACAAAATTTACTTCTACTTATAGACTTGGTAAAGATACTGTAAAAAATAAAGCAAAGAAACAAGAAGACAACAAAGATGCTATAAACAATACAATTGATGGCAATTTGAATAACGAATATTTTACGATTAATACACCAATTTTTGATAACCTTGAATACCCTATCAATTTGGGAATAAATGCCAATGACTATCAAAGTGTAGGAATAACCGGAAATCCCACAGAACTGGAAACAAATGACACATCCAGTAAATCAAATTCAATTAGTCACAATGACGATAGCAATAACGGAGATGCTGGCGATACAACTCCACAAGTTATACCAAATGAGCAAATAAAACCACAAAAGCAATCTGAAAAACCTAACGAAGCAAATAACTTTGCCACCGATACTCCTAAAAAGCAAATGTCGAATCCAGTTCCTCCACAAAGCGACAACAATAAAGGCAAAAATGAAAAAAATATTGCTAATGAAGGCAATAATGCTGATAACAACTCAAAGAAAGACAAAGAACTTAAAAAAACAGTTAATGAAAAAGAAGCAACAATGGTTCAAAAAGGCATAAGAATAATACTTTTAATTGTAGCAGCCAACTTCTTTATGGCAGCTTTGATGCTAGCAAATCCATTGTTTGCACTTCTCGCAACTATGTGTGTAGCTGGAATGGCAACATCTTTAGCCGTTCAATCAATGCTCCCTTCTGGTACTTTTAGTTCAATGTTTAGTATAGGCAAAGACTTTAAAGAATGGTTGCATGCAAAGCATTCTATAAAAGAACTTTCATTGCGAGAAGAAAGAACACTCGAAAAGCTTTCAAAAAAAGCACAAAAGAAATCTTTAAGTAAACGTAATCAGGAAAAGTTGCAAAGATTAGAAACTCGCTCAAGAGAACATTTATCTCACAATGAATATAGGGAAAAGCTAAAAGCAGAGAAAATACAGCAAAACCCTCAAGACTTGCCTTCTTTTCACAAATTAAATGAGCTCCGCGCGGTAGCGCAACAACAACAAGATAAATTTAATATAAGTAAGGAAGAAGCATTAAATAAACTTGATAAAGAAATTGTTGCCAGAGAAAAATTATTAAACATCGGTGAATATGCTATACCTGAAGATAAAAAAGCTTTAATAATTCAAGACATAAACACATTAAAAAATTACAAAAATAGATTATATAATTTTGAAAATCCAGTTAGTTATACAAATAATAGTAAACTTGATAATCTAGAAAATAATTTAAAGGAGGATATGAAACAAAGACAAGAAGCCGGACAAGAACCATATCCTTGGCTAGATCATGAACCCGAAATCGATAAAAGTGATTTCAGTGTAATCATTAAAAATAACGGCCTTGAACAACCTGCAGTTAACCTTGATATTGAACAACTAAAAGCAATTGAAACAGAATATTTAAAGCATAATTATAAAAAACAAGAAACTAAAAAAACGAAAGATTCTACAACCAAAACAGATGATGGCCCAACTTTTACTCCTACTATTATTTAAATTAAATATTAATTTAAAAAAAGATTTAGAAAGTCAAATCTAAATCTTTTTTAATATCTAAGTTTATGCGGTAATATTAAATATTGCTTGTAGGCAATGTAAATGTTCCAGGGTTAATAGCTATCATGTATGTTGATGGGGCATTCACGCACCTGCCATTATAAAAAGCTATCTTGTTCTCATCGGCTTGCACGTCATAATTCCCAGGTGAACTTGTACTGGATTGAATACTCCCCGCAGAATAAGCGGAAATATACAGCAATGTCATATTAAAAGTATATCCAAATGCGCCACTTCCTGATATTGTAACATCAAATTTGTAATTCTCTCCATCCCACGCATGAGTTCCTGTAGTATTTGCTTTGCTTTGACAAGTAGATAGTGAAGGAAAGTAGTAGGATGACGTCCATTTTATATTTACACAAGCCTCCCTTAATTTATCAAGAGCTTGATTCCAAACAGATGAAACACTTGGAGTTCCCCAGCCTGATGAAAATGTGGCAGTGGCTTTGCTTATAGTATAAGTTATATTTCTGTATATGTATCTTCTACAATAATCACATCGTCTCATTATCCCAGGGTTGCCGCAGGAATGACTAACAGTGGATTGTAGAGATGACTCACAGCCTGAATTTGTACAATATCTATATGCATAATCTTGGGTGGTGGTATAGTATTTATATTCTGAAGGAGTTGACTCATAATTATGTCCAGTAGCAGGAATTGTTTCAGTTTCAATTCGCGGACTAAGATTGCGTTTTGTTGTACTTGTGTAACTGTCACCACATCTTCGACAAGTACGAATTGGATAATCCCATCGTGCGTAAGATATCTCCTTGGAACCAGCAGTTGTGCAGGTCGCTGCTGTTATTATTGTTTCGGTGCCTGTGCTTGCCGTTTCTGTAGCTGTATAACCTGAAGTATAATAATCGTGTCCAAGATTATCTACCGCTCGAGTTTCGGTCTCTGTTCTTTCAACATATCTTGTACCATTGTATGCGGTTAAACAGTATGTACATGTGTATATGTCGTGATAATATATATCACGCTCACGCTCTTCTTCTCCGTCTACAGTACATGTTGGCGCTTTTGTTTGTGTGTAGTTACTCCATGTCCCATACGAATCAAACTCTTTACCAGTTACTGAATATGCATGATCTCTATTTTGATAATATGTATTATAATTTATAGTGGCTGAAATATTTGGTATATTTTTTACACGACAAGTAATCGTTCCGTTTGTAGAAATAGTTCCTCTATAACTTAATGTTTGAGCAGAATTTGTTAAAATATTTCTTGAATCTATTATTTCTATCTCAATATTGCTTGGTTCAATAGTAAAAAGCTCATTTATGCTAAATTGTGTCCGTTCTGAACTTTGCCCTGAACAAGAAGATGTTCACCAAGAAATTTTGATATTTTTTCTATTTAAAAAGTAAATTCTATATCTTTTTTTTCATTATGCAATTTTGTTTCCTCTGCACTAATGATGATTTTTTCTTCATTATCTCTTAGAATATCTTGCACAACCTTCGTTCGTGTCCTTGAAGAAGCATGTTCAATATCATCATAAGTTTTTTCATATGACTCTTTATTTAATGTATTCATTGCTTCTTTAATAAAATTTTTATTAAAAATAGGGCGAGTTTTAATTGTTTCACTAGTAGAATCTTTGTTTGGTTCTTTACTGAATTTTGCTTGTGGAATTGTTTGACTAAGAAAATCATAATTAAAACTTTTGGTCCCAAAATAAGAGAATTTTATATTTACTTTATTGATCTTGATTTTTCCACCGCCAACCCCTCCTCCATTTTTCTTGCCAGAAATTGATGGTGTTATTGTAATTTTCTGTTTTAAAATATTATACTTTTGAATATATTCTTTATTTATTTGATCAAGATAATCTCTTGTAGGTTCACTAAACTCTATATAATGATCTAATACCAATTTATCAAGTACTTTTTTCACTTCATTAAAATATTTGGCTGTATTTTTATCAATTTTTATAAGTGAAATTTGTTCTTTAAAAATTTTATATATAACATCAAATTGTGGAGTGTCTTTAAGCACTTTAAGAACAGTGTTGATATATTTTCTGTTCTCCTTCCCCATGGTTAACACCATAATTTGCGATGTTTTCTTATTACCATTTAAAATATTTGCAAGTATTTCGTTTTCATCTTTGATTGACTTTCCCACACCTAAATCTTCAGCGGTATAAAGGTTGAATGCTTTCTTTAATTCATCAAAAAATGTTACATCATTAATATTTTCAAAACTAGCTACAAATGTTGAAAGTTCAATTTTTTTGCCCATACTTTCATAATTTTCTATTAAATAAAGTGAGGCATATCTTTTGTTGTCAAGATTATCATCTACGTATTTTATTAAAAAGTTTATTTTATAATCAGAAATTTCTGCATGACAAACTATGTATTCTAATGTATATTTTGTAATTAACTTTTTTATTTTTAAAAGTTCAGATATTATACTAGAAGGCACAACATATTTATCGTCTTCATTAAATCCCCCAAGGAGCGCTCCGCTTATGGCATCATTATCTCTTAAAAAGTTTTGATAACTTGACATTTTACCTCCTTTTTATTTCAGTGATAAATTTTCCAATTTCTTTTGTTGATCATATTTTTGCAGTTGTTCTACCATCTCTTCAATGTCGCCGTCCAAAAAGGTTGCCATATTAAACATTGAGTAATTTATTCTATGGTCTGTAATTCTCCCTTGTGGGAAGTTGTATGTGCGAATACGTTCACTCCTATCGCCAGTACCAACCTGATTTTTTCTATCTTGACTATATTTTGTGTCGATTTGAGTTTTGTAGTAATCGTAAAGTTTTGACTTTAAAATATTCATTGCTTTTTCACGATTTTTTATTTGCGAACGCTCATCTTGACAAGCAACAACAATACCTGTTGGCAAATGTGTTATTCTTATAGCGCTCTCAGTTTTATTTACATGTTGTCCACCAGCACCGCTTGACCTATAAGTATCTATTCTTAAATCTTTATCCAAGATTTCAAAATCAACTTCTTCCATCTCAGGAAGCACAGCAACTGTCACAGTTGATGTATGTACACGGCCTTGACTTTCTGTTTCTGGAACACGTTGCACACGATGAACACCACTTTCATATTTAAGTTTACTATAAACATCTGTACCTTTTATGGTGATGCTACATTGCTTTAGTCCACCCAGTTCAGTTTCTTCGAGTTCATTTACTTCAACTTGCCAATTGTTACGCTCAGCATATCTTATGTACATATTCATAAGTTCACTGGCAAAAAGTGATGATTCCTCACCGCCAGCAGCAGGACGAATTTCAAGAATTACGTTTTTATCATCATTTTCATCTTTTGGAAGCAAAAGTATTTGAAGTTTATCATTAAGCTCACGAATTTGTTTTTCGGTGTTTAAAACATCTTCTTTAAATACTTCAATCATTTCCGGGTCAGTTTCAACTTTTAAAATATTTTTACTATCTTCTAAATTTTTTTGAAGTTTAATAAGCGCATCATGACAATTTGCAATTTCTTCAATACTACTACGTTCTTTTACTAATTTTTGCCAACGTTTGTTATCTGCAATGACTTCTGGGTCAATTACAAGTTTTGTCAATTCGTCATATCTTTGTTTAATCTTTGTTGTCTGCTCTAACATAATTTCTATCCTTTCTTTATCTTCTTAGTGGCATAAACCACTCTATTTATCTTATTATAGTCTTTTATTATATTTATATTTTCAAAATCTTTTTCTAAAAGTTTAGCGACATCTAAACTTTGACCTTTGCCTACTTCGAAAAAGATTTTTCCACCCTTTGTTAAAAAAGATGGCGCCTGTGCAATGATATTACTATAAAACAAAAGTCCATCTTGCCCTCCATCAAGTGAAATATGTGGGTCATAATTTTTGACCTCAACATCTAAATTTTCAATTTCTTCTGTTGGTATATATGGTGGATTACTAACTATTATATCAAACTTCTTTATACTTTTCAAGTTTAAAAACAAATCGGATTTTTTAAAAGTGATTTTTACTTTATTTTTGTCAGCATTTTTTTGTGCAATGTCCAGTGCTCGTGATGAAATATCTGTTGCAACAACAGTAGTATTGGATTTTTTGGCAATACAAATAGCAATAATTCCACTTCCTGTACACAAATCTAGAACTCGCACTTTACCTTTTATATGTTTAAGTACAGTTTCAACTAAAATCTCTGTTTCTTGCCTAGGCGATAACACATCCTTTGTAACAATAAAATCATAGCCATAAAAATTTGTATGACCAAATATTTTTGTAATTGGCTCACCTGCTATTCTGCGTTTTACTGCATCTTCTATTTGTTTTTTCTGAGTCTGTTTAATTTTTGTTATAAGCCTAAGTTTGCCACGTTTGACGTTAAGCACTTCACATATAAGAAAATCTAACTCACTGTCGTCAGTTATTCCAGCATTTTTAAGTTTTAATTTGCTTTCAGCATAAATAGAAGAAAAACTAACTTCTCCTTCTTTAAAATCTTCTGTGCTTACAATATCTCTTTTCTTTGTATTCATAAATTTCACTTCACTGTACGCCGACAAAGCAATATAAACCTCTGTATTTGTTGGTTTTTCATTAACTAAAAATGATGTGATAATGCAACTCTTTTTTAGCCAAGAAAGTTTACTATTGTCAAGCAGTAGCAATATTTCATAAGCAATTGTAAAACAAAATATAGAAATTAGCAAGTTTAAAATAGGCTTTAAAAAATTGTTTGCTGTAAGTCCAACAAAAGATACAATTATAAAACTTAAACAAAAACCAAACACAATATAATTTAAAAAATTGGTTGGTTTATGAACTACATCGTCTGTTATAAAGTTTCCGCATGAGTTAAACCTATAAAACTGCCTAAAAGGAATAAGATATTTTACCGAAAGTAACACAGCATACACAAGTGCAACTTTTATAAGCGCTACAATAAATCTAGTTAAAAAAGCACTTTGATTATAACCAGTTATAAGTACAGATAACCTAACAGGAACATAACCAAATAAAAGCAGTGAAACAACAAGTGCCAATAAAATAAAAAGCGACATTAGAATATATCTGACCGAAATATTTAAAGATTTGGAAGCACTTTTTATGGCACCATTTTCTTTAAAATCAAAAGGCATTTTTATTATATTTTTAATAAAATAATACAAGCCAAAAATAAGATATTCAAGCCCTCTTAAAAAAACAAAATTGTGATATATAATTTTTGCTTTATTTTTCTCTGAAACAATATGAGATTTGCCATTTTGGTCAACATAACTTATGGCGCAATTTTTGTTATAATAAAATCCAACACCATAAAGGCAAGGGAGTGTAAATATTTTTTTCATAAAAATATTATGGACTTATTATTATTATTTTAAAACAAATAAAAAAACACAACCTGGTAAGGTTGTGACAAAAACTAAATATTGTGTGTTTTTTTGAATTTTTCCACTCTTCCGCCAACATCGACGATTTTTTGTTTTCCAGAAAAGAATGGATGACATTTGTTACAAATATCAACCTTTATTGTGTCACCTTTGACACAAGAACCAGTTTTGAATGTGTTGCCACAAGCACAAGTAACTGTGACTTCATGATAATTTGGATGTATGTCTTGTTTCATAATGTTTCACCTTCTTAAATAATTTCGCTGATATATCTTAGCATATAAAAATATAGTTGTCAACCAAATTTTTTTAAAAAGTGTACGCCAATTCATCTATGTCACCAGCGCCTAAAAAGATTACATTAAAACCTTTATCAATCTCACTTTGCACCGCCTTTTTGGCTCTTTTAAAGTCAGTAAAATATCTGCACTTTTTCTTATTTTTTAAGTGCTTGTATAACATAAATGCACTGGCGTTTTTGTCATATTTTTCTCTTGCCGCATAAGTTTTTAAAATAAAAATTTCATCAGCACAATTAAAGCAATCTAAAAACTGATTAAAAAATGCTTTTGTGCGCGAATAAGTATGAGGTTGAAATACTACCAAAATTTTACCACTGCAACATTCACGAAATGTCGCAATCGTCTTTTCTACTTGTGTTGGATGATGTGCATAGTCATGAACCAATAAGACAGGCTTAGTTTTTATTACCTCAAAACGTCGTTTTATGTTAGCCGCATTTTTAAGACCGAGATATATATACTTTTTGTCTATTCCAAGTTTTTTACATGCAGCAATAACACATAGCGCATTTTGTATGTTGTACTTGCCAAGAATATTTAAATCTATATGCATGAAATATTCGCTGTCTATGTACACATCAAAATGGTATCTATGATTTACAAGTTCAATGTTTTTTGCACAAATATTAGTAGTTATGTTCTCAAAACCACTTAAATCTTGCGTAACTATAACATTTTCGCAATTATTTGCAAATTTGATGTATGAATTTACTTCATTATCAAAGGTTTTAAAATAGTCTAAATGTTCAGGCTCAATATTGAGTATTATGCCAATATCTGGTTTGAGTGCTAAAAAACTATCATGAAATTCGCATGCTTCTGTTACAAAATAGTTTTTATCACCTTCAACATATCCAAACTTTTGCGCTTCTATTATGCCACCAATGTGAAGTGTTGGCTTTAAATTTGCACACTTTAAACAAGAATACATCATTGCCACAGTAGTAGTCTTCCCATGAGAACCAGCAATTGCTATCACATTTTTATATTCTTTACTAATCTCTTCCAAAAGGTCAGCACGAGAAATTATTTTTATATTGTTTTGTTTCGCATAAACTATCTCTTCGTTATTTTCATCAATAGCAAAATTATATACTAAAACATCGCAATCTTTAATGTTATTCTTATTATGCTGGGCGAACACCTTAATACCTTCTGCTTCAAGATTTTTTGCCATATCTCCATGATTTATATCAGACCCTTGAACTATGTGCCCGCTATTTCGTAAATGCACAGCAAGTGCGGACATACTTATTCCACATATGCCAACAAAATGGTATTTCATATAGTTTTATATGAAGAAAATTAACATATTGACACCTCACATATAGCAAAATAAAAATTTTGTTAAAATATTTGCCAATTGTATTATTTTGTGATATAAAGGACATAGCAAATATAAAGGAGATGCAAAAATGAACATTACAGAAGTTAGAGTAAGACTAGTAAAAAAAGAAGACTCAAAACTCAAAGCAGCAGCAAGCATAACAATTGATGATTGCTTCGTAATTCATGACATCAAGGTTATCAGTGGAACTGACGGATTGTTTATTGCAATGCCATCAAGAAAAACTCCTGAGGGCGAATTCAAAGACATAGTTCATCCAATCAACACTGAAACACGTGAAATGATCAGCAAAAAAGTTATTGAGGCTTATGAAAAAGAACTTGCTAATGCACCAGCAGAAGAATAGTTAATATTAAAAACACCAACTCAATGTTGGTGTTTTTTATGCTATTCAAAATTGAATATAATTTTTTATATAATGTTTATAAAAATTTCTTTATCATTTTTTTCTTAAATTTTGAATGTGGCCTATATCTTAAAGGTAAATCTAAATTAGTTGACTTATTTATTATACTTTTATAATGTGAAAAAGTATCAAATCCTTTTTTCCCATGATATGCACCCATGCCACTTTGACCTACTCCGCCAAATGCTAATAGTGGAGTTGTAAGGTGCATAATTGTATCATTTATACATCCCCCACCAAATTGAACATTATTTTCAAAGTAATGTATAAAATTTTGATTTTGACTAAATACATACATAGCAAGTGGTGTATCGCTACGCCTAATTATTTGCAATGCTTCGTCATCCGTATTATATGTTACCACTGGAATAATAGGTCCAAAAATTTCTTCAGTCATTATAGGTGAATCAAATTTTGGATCAACCACAATGGTTGGCTCAATTTTAAGTTTTTGGACATCAAATCTTCCACCATAATATATTTCTTGGTCTTCTAGCAAACTAACAACTTTGTCAAAATGTTTCTGTGAAATTATTTTTCCGTAATTTTTGTCTTCAAGGGGATTCTCTCCATACTGGTGTTTAATTTGTAAAACAAGATTTTCTAATAAATGATTTTTTATACTTTCATGTACCAATATATAATCCGGTGCAACGCATGTTTGCCCTACATTCATAAGTTTGCCAAATATTATTCTTTTTGCTGAAAGAGAAATCTTTGCACTTTTATCCACAATACAAGGACTTTTTCCACCGAGCTCTAAAGTGACAGTTGTCATATTTTTTTCTGCACTCTTTAAAACTTCATGTCCAACCGCTTTACTCCCAGTAAAAAAGATATGATCGAATTTTAAAGTCAAAAGGTCTTGATTTGTCTCTCTTCCACCAAGTATACTTGCAACAAATTTTGGTTCGAAAGTTTTTGAAATTATATTATGAATAAGTTGACTTGTTGCTTTGGAATATGATGATGGTTTTACAATAGCAGTGTTCCCTGCTGCAATGGCATCAACAAGTGGTTCCATGGTAAGCATAAAAGGATAATTCCAAGGGCTCATAATCAAAACATTTCCTTTGGGAGAAGAAATTGTATAAGATTTTGCTGGAAAATTTGCTATTTCTGTATGCACTCTTTTTGGTTTTGAAAAACTTTTTATATGTTTTAACATATAATCAATTTCATTAATAACAAGAGCAAACTCACACATATAACTTTCTATCTCAGTTTTTCCAAGGTCAATTTTTAATGCATTATATATGTTTTGTTCATTATCTAAAATCGCTTTTTTTAAATTTTGTAATTGTTTTTTCCTAAATGCAATATTCTTAGTTTCTCCTGTCAAAAAAAATTCTTTTTGTTTTTCTAAAATTTCTGATTTTGTCATAAATATTCTCCTGCTCTTATCATAGAAGTATACCATAAAATTTGGAATATAGTACCATATTTATTGACATATTTATAACTAAAATGTGTCATTTAATAAATCTACTATTATAATATTCCTTTGAAATAAATAAAATTAAAACAAAATTTTATTTTATGAATAGTATGATATGGTACACAGGAGGAAATATGGCATTTATTAAAAGATTTTCAGATATTAGACGTGGAGATATAGTATTTACTGGCAATACTCTAGGTCTAAGTAAACTTACAAATGCAAACAGTGCCGGAACTTTAGGTTCTATTGGTGCTTTTACAACTTTAGATTTATCTCAGCGAGTAAATGATTTCCCTTTTGGTACAACGCTAAACTACGCTTTAAATAGTTCTAGTGCCGAGCTTTCGCTTCCCGCTGGAAGCACGGTTTTGTACGCAGAACTTGTTTGGGGCGGACTTTTTAGATCCACTGTGAATAACATTTCAGGTGTAATAAACAATGGTGTAACATTTACAACACCTGTCAGTAGCCAAAGTGTTCTACCAGATCCTACCACCGCACAAACATTTAATATAAATGTAAATAACATTACACTAGGCTTCTACACAAGGTCAGCAAATGTTACAAGCATACTTCAAAGTTCTGGAAATGGGACTTACACCGTGGGCAATGTACCAGCACTCATTGAGGCTTTAGATAATAGAACTGATGACACAAACCACGCGGGCTGGACCCTTTCTATTGTGTATGCAAATCCAGCACTACAGTTTAGGAGTTTAAATTTATGGGTTGGAGGCGAAGTTGTTTCTCCTGCAACTGGAACAACGACAATAATGCTTTCTGGTTTTCAGACCCCTGATGAACCAACCCCTAATGCCAAACTGTTTGTATCGGCACAAGAAGGCGATGCGGTTTTGACTGGTGACCAAATGTTATTTGGAGAAAATGGAGTTGATTTCACAAATTTATCTGGACCAAACAACCCACAAAACAACTTCTTTTGTTCTCAAATCAACAATTCAAACGGTACGCTTGATACAAGTGGAACTTTTGGAACTCGTAATGCAAACCCTGTAGCAGGCACTAACACGTCTGCTTGTAGGCAAGGCTATGATATAACCGCAGTAGACTTGACTGGAAAATTAAATCCACTTCAAACCACCGCTTATATCCGTTTCACTTCAAGTGGAGATTTATATGTTCCAAATTGCCTGGCAATTGAAATAGAAAATGGTGCAAACCCCGACCTTGAAGTTGTAAAGTCGGTGGATAAAGAAGTTGCAGTTGTCGGAGATATTTTGACTTATACCTCAGTTGTAACTAATACTGGCAGTTTGACTTTAAACAATGTGACCTTTACTGATAATATTCCAGTTGGAACTAGTTTTGTTGACAGTTCTGTGTTTATAGACGGAGTAAATTACCCAACTTACAACCCGCAAACAGGATTTAATTTGGGGACGCTGACACTAGCACAAAGCACAACAATAACTTTTCAAGTTCAAGTGAATTAAGGAGAAAATTATGCAAATAACAAACTTTTCAAATGTAGAATACACTTATACTTTGCCTGATGGTTCATCGCAAACAGCCAATAAAGATAGTAATATTGTAATAACAGAGATTTTAACTTACTCTTTCACAAAAGTTAAAAGTTCAAACAAAACATTTCTTCAAGAGGGAGAAATTGCAATTCAAACAATCGTTTTAACCAATAATTCACCATTTAACCTGTCAAATTTGTTCTTTACGGACACACTTTCTAGTGGCGCAAGTCATGTTGTTGGCAGCGTTATTGTAAATGGTGTTGCCCAACCAACCTATGACATTATAGCAGGTTTTAATCTTGATGACATGGCTCCTAATGCCATTACTACAATCAATTACAATGTCCAAGCAAATAATCCTTTGACAGAAAATCTATTCAACAATTTTGGAACACTTGCCTACACAGCGGCTGAAACAAATTTTAATGAAAACACAAACACCATTGAAATTGCCGTTGTTTCAAATAGACTTGATATAGTAAAAACTGTGGATAAGCAAGTTGCCCTGAAAGGCGATACACTACACTACACAAGCACCATCACCAACACAGGAACATTAGAAAAAACCAACTTGACATTTACCGACCAAATCCCTGTTGGAACTTCGTTTATAGCAGGTAGCGTTAAGATTGATGGAGTAACGCAAGGTTCTTACAATCCAGGCGTAGGTTTCCCACTTCCAAATTTGGCTGTTGGTGCAAATACAGTTGTAGAATTTGATGTGGTGGTACTTTAATGGCGTATTTTATAAGAAATACTTCAGTAGTAACCGATAATTCAGTTTTGCCACCAACAAATTTTGTAAGTAACCCTGTACAAACACAAATTAACACTCCATTCCCACCTAACCCACCTAGACCAATTTATCTACACTGTTGTGACCCATGTCAATACTTTAATTGGTGCAATCAATGTAGATGTAATCAATGCAGATGGCGATGTGTATGTGTTTGTCGCAAAGATAGACGAAATTGTAATAGAAGATGTTGTAATAGGCGTATTGGCAGTAAAAGATGTTGTAAAAGACGTTTTTGCCGATGTTGTAGAAGAAGATGGTTTTAAGTTTGAATTAGAATTTAGATTATAGACAAAATAAGTAGACTGCCGAAAAACAAGTGAGGCGAGGCTCGCAAAATGCACAAAAGCAGGAGTTTAGTGACCTAAATGACTGTTTTTGTGCGTTTTGCAGTAAACGAAGCAAGAAAAAAATTTTGATTTTTTCGGTCACGCAGTTTTTCGACAGTCTAAAAAAGGTTTGCCAATTTTGGCAAACCTTTTTTAATTAAAAGTATCCATAAAATCTACATCAAAAGCAACTCCCAATTTTTCAAACATAGAAATAGTTGCTGGCGTCAAACCAATGATTGGGCGTTCATTAGTCTTTGTGAAAATCAAACTAAAAGTTGCTTTTCCGTTGTTGTTTGCAAGCACTTCTTTCAAATCGCCAAAATACTCGAAAATATGCCTAGTAAAACTTTCAATTGCTTGGTCGGTGTTGACATTTGTCGACTCCTTTGACCTATACCAAATTTTTGCTGCTTTGTGTGGACCTTTAGAATCTAAAAATGAGATTTTCTTATGTGCTTCAATGCCAAAATGCCTTTCAAGTTCATCCACATCCACATCTTTTTTAAAACTAAGATGCAAACTTATATGATAACTATATTTTTCTTCCATT
>CALWOY010000034.1 GCA_944383255.1 uncultured Clostridia bacterium | reverse complement strand
AATAAAAAATCTATTTGTTATGACGAAAAACCTACTTTATATGATATATTATGTGCATTTTAAACATGAAAAATAAAAAATCCTACTATCTTGATAAAAATAGTAGGACTTTTTAAATATTTATTAGTGATAAAAGCAGTTTATTTCTGTTGTTCGTCATCTTTCTTTTGTTCGGTTTTTTCTTTATCTGGCAAATAAAAGTTAAAATTATACCCTATTTTTTCAGCGTACTGTTTTATGAGTTTTAACCGTTCTATTAAAGGAAGTTCTCTAAGTTTTTGTATGTCTTCATCCGCTTCTGTGTTTTGTTTTAACTCTTTTACTGTTCCTTGCACTAAATCTAGGTCAATATTTAAATTTTTAGCAAAGGCTACTAACAACTTCTTCTTTGAATTATGCACTTTTAATTCTTTTTCTAGATCTTTTATTCCTAAAGCTTTTGCAATATTTTCAAGCACATTAAGCTTTTGTTCCTTTTCCGCCATTAAAAGCGCACTAAGAAATTCTATTAATGAAATATCTTGTGTTGGAGCATCTATAATTTCTAAATATCCAGTATGTTTTGGTTTTACATCTTTTTCATCTACTTGTTCACCAGTTTCTGATGTATAATAAATATTGCCTTGTTCATCTTTTTCCATAATATACTTTAACCGCTTCGTTTTGGTTATTTCTTGTATAGATACGGGGTCATATATTTGAGTAATATCTATATCACCAAAAACATCAAAATATACTGGTTTGTTTTTAAATGTTTTACTTAAATAATTATTAATTTGATCAAGCGGCAACTCTATTGCTTTATGAACAGGATTATTGAACCAAAGTTTTTGTCCAGTAATGTATCTATAAAATAATACAGATGGATCCAAATACTTATGTTCATTTCTTCTATCTGTTGCAATTGCTTTTAATTTTGTCTTATAATCTTGATATTGTTTTTGTGTCAAGCCATTTCTTGCAATTTCCAAAACTTCACCAAGTACTTCAATCGCTTCATTTACATGATCTTTACTTGTTGTAATATTAAAAACTTTATAAGCATCATTATTTGCTCCACACATTGTACTCATGCTAGCGGAGTAAACAAGTCCTTTTTCAGTCCTGAGTTTCTTTATAAGTAAACCTGAAAAATCATCATTGAAAACAAAATCATCAACATAGCTATAAACAGATGCTGTTTCTAATGACATTTTATCCACCAAACCAAAAGTTATGCTAACCGTCTTTACATTTGGATCAGGCTCGTATACAAAATAGCTTTTCTCGTTAAGCTTCACATCTTTATATGGCACATTTTTCTTAGAAATGTCACTTTTTACTTTAGATACAATGTTTTGTTCAATTTTTTGTTTTATTATCTCAAAATCAAGCGAGCTTGTGACACATATAACTAAATTCTCTGCAACGAAATTTTGTTCTTGATATTTTTGTAAATCTGGAATTGTAATTTTTTTAATATCATCTTCGCTGCCCAATAGACCTTGCGAAGAAAATGACTTATAGTATAAATCATCAATCCCAGACTCTTCTTTTGTGTATATAAGCCTTTCTTGAAGAATAGCGTTTCTTTCGTTTTCAAATTCATGTTTATTAAATTTTTTATTAAAAGTCATTTGTTTCAATAATCTCATTCCATAGTCTATATATTTATTTGGAATGTTTAAATCAAATGCAACATAGCTATGCGTTGTACATGCGTTTGTGATTATATCATACTTACGAGCAATTTTTTGATTTTCTCCAAGATTTGACATCATATGTTCCAAATAGTGAGCTGTACCAGGAATAATATCTTTTTGTGCACCGCTAATAAAACCACTTAAAATTTTTGTGGTGTTGTTGACATTGTGCTTAAAATATATAAGTGTTGCTCCATTTTCAAATTTATATACTCTATGATATTTTGATGACGGCATAATTTTCTCCTAATATACAATATATGATACCATAACAGAAAAATTTTGTCCATACCGATATTTTGAATAAATAAAAAACACGACACAATATATGCCGTGCAAATTATAAAAAAGTACGCAACTATATATACTATTTTATTGCGTTCAACTTTACAGCCAATCTTGATTTTTTTCTTGATGCGGTGTTTTTATGGATAACTTTTTTGCTTGCAGCACTATCGATAACAGAAACTGCTTCAGCATAAAGTTTTGTTGCCAATTCTACATCTTTGGCATTTATTGCATCTTCAAATTTTCTAACCGCAGTGTTTATCTGTGATTTTGCTATTTTGTTTTCAAGATTTTTCTTTTTGTTGATATTTACTCTTTTTATTGCTGATTTAATATTTGGCATTTGTTTCTCCTTTACTTATAATCGCTTAGTCTGTGGTATTTTAACATAACAAAATATTCTTTGCAACTATTTTTTATATTTTTATCAATATGTGAAAAATGTTTTGTTTTTTTTTGAGTTTGGTTTATACTAAAAACAATCAAGGAGTGGTTATGAAATCAAAGTATATACGACTAACGCTTGTCGTTACTATGTTATTATTAAGTATAGCATTACTGACTTTTGGTGTTTACTCAATTGTAGTTAAGAACTCTGGAGTTTCAAATAATGTATCTTTTAATAGTGGAGATGATAATGTTTTTGTAAGAATAAACGCAGAGTATGATGGTCCTGCACTTTCAAATCAAGATTCAAAAACTTATTTCTACGAGCTAAATCGTCAAAATGAAGGTGCATATGAAGAAAATGGACTATTATTTGATGTTTGGGATCTCGGTCCAACAAATTTTACATCAACAGAAACTGTTATAACTTTGACTTTTCAAATAGATAATCTAAATGACAAGCGTCAACTTGGTGTTGAATTTAGAGATCTTGCATATGATCCTGAACAAAAATTTACAACTGCATATGCTCAAGCACAAACCGAAGAAGACCTTGCTACCGCACAAACAAACCTACTTTCAGCTATCGATGGAAATACAGTAAACATAGGTCAAATAGTAATTCCTGAAGAAGGAACATTATTTATAAAACTTATATATACTCTTGAAAACTTTGATGAAACTTTCTCTGATTTTGTCAACAATATTAATGTCGTATTTCAGTCAATAGAACTATAACACCATTTCATAAATAGACCTTAATCAATTATGGTCTATTTTTATATATATCTATATTTTTACATTCATATTTTAATGTGTAGTTACTAAAGAACTTAATAACATTTGACTTTATAGAAAAAATCATATAAATTATTCTTAATGATAATATAAAATAAGGAGATATTATGGAAGACGAAGAAGAATTAAATTATAGATATGACACCCAACTTTTGATTGACGGAAAAAATCTTGATGAGGACAAAATAAAGGAGTACTTTAACACTCAGTTTGTTGGAGATTGTTTGCTTGTTGTTGGAGACAGTGAACTTATAAAAATACATTATCATACCAATGAGCCTTGGAAAGTACTTGAGTATTGTTCAACACTTGGAGAGATATATGACATTGTGGTTGAGGATATGTTTCGTCAGGCCAAAGGTCTTCAAGGCTAAAAGACTACCAAAAAGCATCGCAATACTTCGTTTGCTGTCAAGCGGGTTCACACAGTCATTTAGAGGACTAAACTCCTGCGTGAACCCACTTGTCGAGCCTCGTCTTGCTTGCTTTTTGGCAGTCTTTTTTTTATGTAAAGAAGTCATTTAGGGAACTAAACTCCTGCGTGGCACAACATGTCGAGCCTCGTCTCGCTTGTTTTTAGAAAGTCTTTTTTTTACTTTCTGTCATTCTGAGTTTTATCTGTCGTTCTGAGCAGAGCGAAGAATCTTTTAGATTTCTCGCGTATGATAGAAAAGACACCACACTCGCATTATTCTGAGTGTGGCTTACTTGACGGTTGACGAAGAATCTCATAAAGTTAGGATACTTCCTCTCCGTCAGGGAAGCCGTTGTCAGCATGACATAATAAGTTTAAACGGAATTTTATATAGGAATAAAATTTGTAAGTTTACCACTGTATGTTACATAAAGTCCGTGAAGAGCACGGGTACAAGCAACATACAAGTTTTGTTTATCTAGTTTTGTGTTATAATTTGATTGGCTTGCATCTTTAATAATAACACGGTCATATTCAAGACCTTTACTTAAAAATGTCGTTGTTATAATTTTGTTAGATGTCAAAAGCGAATCATTTTTTTCATCTTCAATCAAAGTAAAATCACTAAACAATTTTTTTGTTTGTTTGGCTTGGCTTAGGGTTTTTGTTATTATTGCAATCTTGTCATTATTATATTTTTCACACAAGTTATTTACAAAGTTTACAAACTCATCATCGTCTTTAAAATTCAAAACTTGTGGTTTTTCACCATGTCTTACAAGGTGAGAATTATGATTTCCATCAATAATTTTTTGAGAAAATTCAATTATTTCTTGTGTTGAACGGTAACTTATATCCAAATGGTCAACGTTTGTTGTTGGAAAAATTCGTGTAAGCATTTCAAGATTTGATTGGCATGACAAAAGATTTTGATTAAAGTCACCAGCAAGGGTCATTACTGCATTAGGGTAAATCTCTCTTAAAAGATATATAGAAAAGCAATCATAATCTTGCATTTCGTCAACAAATATGTGCTTTATGTCATAATTTTTCTTAGCACCATTAAGTTTATAGTTTAAATAACAATAAACAGGAACATCTTCATACTCTAAAATCTTCTCATTATGATGAAGTTTTTTTTGTTCATATAAAGCGTCCATAAGAAGTTTTGGGTCAAAATTTTTCAAACAATTAAGCACGCTATTTTGCATCTTTTGAAGGTCTTTTTCTAAAATTTTTGGGAAGTTTTTAACAAGCGCCATATGGACTGTGTTTTCAAGCCGTGTCTTTATGTCAGATGTAGGCTTTAAATTCAAACTTGAAAAAATTTCTTTTGGAATAGAGATATTGCATTTTTCTAGTGCGTCACAAATATAGGGGACAATATCAAATTTCTCCAAAAAATCATTTACTTCATCAAAGAATTTGATTGAATATTTAACATCAATTTCTTTTCTTCTATCTTCGCTCGTAAATTGTTGCTCAATCATATCAAGTTTGCTACCAAACTCTTTTGGTGTTAAATTTACTTCACCAAGTACAAAAAGCATTGGACACGCTAAAACATTTTCTTCGCCAAGTTCTGGCAAAAGTTCCCCAATATATTTAGAGAAAAGTCGGTTTGGAGATATTACCATTATGTTTTGACTTGTGATTTCTCCGCGATTACAAAATAAAATATATGAAATTCTATGCATAGCAATAGATGTTTTACCAGAACCAGCGATACCGTCAATTATGACAGTTTGTGAAGGAGATTTTCTAATAATTTCATTTTGTTCACTTTGGATTGTTTGGACAATATTGTGCATATAAGATGATGTATTTTGACTAAGTATTTCTTGTAAAAAGTTATCATCAATTTTTGTGTTTGTGTCAACATAATATTCAATCTTGTTAGGTTTCAATCTAAATTGTCTTTTCAAAGTCAGGTCAACTTCAATTTCACCAATAGGAGCAATATAACTTGTTTTTCCAAGTGAAGAAAAGTACAAAAGCGAAGCAACGGGAGTACGCCAGTCTATAACGTAAGGGAAGTTGTCTTTTTTGACACCTTTAAGTCCAATATAAAAATCTCTAGACTGTGAATTTTGCGAAAAACAAATACGTGCGAAAAAAGGCTTTGGCAAAATTCTTTGGAAAAAAGATTTTTCATTTTCTAGTTCCGAAGCCGACTTGTCATTTTTGTTTATGTAGGCGTATGCTTGTTTAAGTTCCGCATCGTCAAGATTGTTTGAACTTATATATTCAAGCATACTTTTAATTTCATCTCTTCTTTTTTGAATAGATGAACTTAACTTTGTAAGTTCATTGTTTATCAAACCTTGCACAAAGCCAAGATTTTTTTGTTCAGTTTCTAAAACTTTTTCATCCATATCTCGATATTATCAAAAAACACCAAAATGTTCAATAATATTTGAGTTAAAGTAATTAAAAAACCTTCAAAAATGAAGGTTTTTCGGCAATCTGATTTATTTGTCCTACACTCTGAAAAACTTTAAAAAGGTTATTCTTATTCGTGTAACACTACTTTGTCAGATTGCAGTGACTTTTGCACATCTATCACTCTTTGGTTGGTTGAGCCTACCCAGTGAGCCTGTGTGTCGCGTTTTTCAAGAACAAACTCGCCGTCACACAAGACATCTACATATTTTAGTATTTCAAGATTTTTTATATCTTCAAAATTATAACCTGTGTAAAGCCAAACTGTTTTCTTTGGATATTTTTGCTTAATTTCTTTTGCAAGAGCAGTTACTGTATCTATATTTCCTTTAAATAAAGGGTCACCACCAGAAAAGGTTATCCCACTAACATAGTTTTTATCTAGTTCTGTAAAAATTTCTTGTTTTGCATCATCATCAAAAGGTATTCCACTATCAGGAGCCCAAGTTTCAGGATTGTGGCAACCTTTGCAGTGATGTGAACAACCTGCAACCCATAGTACTACTCTTAATCCATCACCATTTAACATATCGTCTTTTGTAATATTGTGATAATTCATTTACATACTCCGTCTATCTTTAATTTCAGCCATTTTGGCATCGTTTAGTCTTGAATCTCCTTTAACGCGAGAGTAAGCAAGGTATCCATTCATTCTGTCAATTTTAGTTAAGTTTTTGCTTCCACATTTTGGACAAACATCCATATCTAGTTCTGAGTGTCCGCAGTCATCACAATATGAAAGCGAAAGATTTACACCTTCATAAAATCCCATATCCATAGCACGCTCGACAAGTGTTTCAAAAGCTTTTTTATTATAGTCAATAGGGTATCTTACATATTGTATTTTCCCACCATTAAATAAATTCCAAAATCTATTTTCCTTGTCTTGTTTTTCAATAGGTGAAATATCTTCGGTTACATGGCAGTGGAAACTATTTGAAACATATGGTTTGTCTGAAACTCCTTCAACTATGCCATAAAGTCTTCTAAATTGCTGTATTTGAAGTCCGCATAAATTTTCAGCAGGAGTGCCGTATATTGCGTAAAGATTTCCGTCTTCTTCTTTAAACTGTGCAACTTTGTCGTTTATATATCTCATAACTTCAAGTGCAAATTCACCGTCTTCTTTTAGAGATTTGTGGTTATAAAGCATTTGGAGTTCATTTAGTGCAGTAATTCCAAAAGATGCAGTTGCGGTTTTAAGTAATGGTTTAATTTTTTCGTTATATTTTAAGTGTCCGCCATAGAAACCTCCTTCGCAGTAAGCGAGTGGATTTACAGACGCACGCATCTCTCCAAGATATTCATATGTGCGTTTGTGTAGATTTCTTATCATTTCAAGGTAGTAATCAAGCACTTCATAGAAATCTCGGTTTTCTTTTCTTGCCTTAGCTAATATCATAGGTAGATGCAAACTTACAGCACCAATATTAAATCTTCCAACAAATACAGGTTTATCCTTTTCGTCGGCTGGTTTCATTCCTCCACTTTCATACCAAGGTGACAAAAATGCACGACAACCCATAGGACTAATGGCAAGACCATATTTTTTGTACATGCTTGCAACATATCCTTCACCAGTAAGGCTTAACCAATCAGGATACATAGTCTTTGAAGAACATTCAATTCCAGCAAGAAATACATCGTGGCAAGGTTTGCCTTCTGCATGAAGATTTTTATCATATAAGAAAATAATTTTTGGGAACAATACAGGTTTCTTACATTCCGCTTTCCCTTGACCATTCTTTCTAACTTCTAACAGTGTCTTAGCTGCCATTTTACCAAATTCATCAGTAGCAAGACCACATGTTGTTGCAATAAATGGATAATCACCACGAGATGATGCAACTGTATTAAATTTATACTCCCAACCTTGGAAACCTTGTTTCATTTCATACTGCACATCTTTCATTGCCTCGGAGTGGCAAACATCGTCACTAATCCCCAAGTTTTTGTATTTGTTATACCATTTTTTATATGATTTTTTTGCATACTTTACAAGAAGTTTATCGCACTCTGGTATTGTAAAACCGCCATATTGCTGACTTGCAGCAGAAAGAACTATATCTCCAATTACGTCAAAAGCAACGTCCAGTGTTTTTGGTTCGTTATACCAAACATTTCCCATTTCAAAACCACCAGACAAAACCTCTTCCACATTAAATAAACAGCAATTCATTGTGTCACGGCGAGCTGACATATCGTGAATGTATATGTAACCATCGTTTATTGCTTGAATTTCATTTTTATTTAAAAAAAACTTCTTGTACAACTCTTTGTTTAGTTGGTTAAATATCAAACTTCTTTTTGTTGATACAAGTGTCGAGTCGCAATTCGCGTTTTCCTTGTCGCCAATGTACATTATAGATTGACTTTTTTGATATACATCATCAAGCATTGCAACAAAATCTTGTTTATAGTCGCGATAGTCCTTATAACTTTTTGCAACTTTTGGGAAATAAGTTTCAAGCGTTTCTTCAACAATGCTGTGCATAGTAAGAATTGGAACATTTGGTATCCCCAGTTTTTCTACATTAGTATTTACGCGATCACATATTTTTTTTATATCATTGTCTGTAAATTTAACAAGGACCCTCTCTGCCGATTTTGAAACCGCTTTTATTACCTTATTAATGTCATAGTTCTCCAAACTTCCATCTTTTTTTACTACTTGTACCATATGTAGTCTCCTTTTAAGTTATTTACAACATATTGTGTTTTTTTTAAAAAACCACACTATATATTGAAAATATATCAAAATAATAGCACAGAAATATGAATTGTAGCAAGCATTTTTTTTAAAATAAATATGATTTTTTTTTAATTTTTATTCAATGATAAATTTAATAAAGAAAATTGTTATAAAATAAAAACAAAAAAAATAATTTAGTAAAAAAGATTGAAAAAAAATAAAATTTTTGATATGTATTATACAAAAAAGGAGAACAATATGACAAAGAACGAAAGGTTAAAATTATATGATGAAGCAACTACACTCTGGGGTCTTGTTGCACAATATGACCAATGTATAGAAGAAATGGCAGAACTTACAGTTGCTATAAATAAATATAAAAGAAAAGTACTGTATGGTGAATATAAAGGTAACGATGTGGCAAAAAGTGTTGTAGAGGAAATCGCAGATGTTAGCTTA
This sequence comes from uncultured Clostridia bacterium, assembly GCA_944383255.1. Classification (GTDB taxonomy): domain Bacteria; phylum Bacillota; class Clostridia; order Christensenellales; family UBA1242; genus UBA5893. Next base: position 3,500 of record CALWOY010000034.1, on the reverse strand, counting down.
TGCTTAGAACAAATGATGTACTTTTTTAAAGATTATAATATAAACGATATACTAGACAAGAAATTACTTAAACTCAAAGATGAAATTAATTGCATGAAAAAACAAAAAAATATTTAAAGCACTAATATTCCTTAAAAAAAATAGCCATAGAATTGGCTATTTTTTACATACAAACCTTTTTATATATTTTTATATTTATAACTATTATTGAAGTTCAACAACAGCACCAGCTTCTTTAAGTTTTGCTTCCATAGCTTTTGCTTCTTCTGCTGGAACATTTTCTTTAACTGCTTTAGGAGCACCATCAACAACTGCTTTTGCTTCGCCAAGTCCAAGACCTGTGATTTCTCTAACTGCTTTAATAACTGCGATTTTGTTTGCACCAGCTTCTTTAAGAATGACATTGAATTCTGTCTTCTCTTCTGCTGCTGCTGCACCACCTGCTGCTGGAGCGGCTGCAACCATAGCGGCTGCGCTTACACCAAATTCCTCTTCAATTTTCTTTACAAGGTCATTGAGTTCAACAACTGTAAGACCTTTTATTTCTTCTACAAATTTATTTAAATCTGCCATTTTTTTAATCTCCTTTATAATTATTGTTTATCCGCAATAGCCTTGATTGCGATTGCAAGACTACGCATTGGTGATGAAAGTAAGCCAACAAGTTGCCCAAGAAGTGTTTCTCTTGATGGAATGCTTGCAAGACTTTTAATAACTTTTTCATCAACTATTTGATTGTTGTATATACCGAACTTAATTGCCATTGCACAATTTTCGCTTGATGCATTCTTGATAATTTTTGCTGGTGCAAGTTCGTCATCATAACCAAAAGCAATAGCACTTGTACCTTCAAGATATTTATCAACATCTGTGTATCCAAGTTCATTTAATGCTCTTGCCATAAGTCTATTTTTATAAACTTTGTACTCTGATCCACTCTTTCTAAATTCAGCACGCATTTTGGTATCTTGTTCAACAGTGATACCTCGATAGTCGACAAATACAACAGTTTTTGCACGTGAGAGTTTATCTTTTATTTCCTCAACTTGTGCTTTTTTTGCTTCTAAATTTGCACTCATTTATTTGCCTCCTTTTTTAGATTTGTATGTGGTAAAACTAAAAATTCCTTTCGGCAAAGACCGAAAGGAATAAAATCCTATGTTTCGCTTTGCCTCGGCAAGCACCTTCTACAAAAGTTTTACGATAAAATCACTTGCTGTCTTTGGAAAAGAAATATTTAATTTACTTATAAAATATAGCATTTTTCAAATATATTTGTCAACACTTTTTGCAAATTTTTATTTCTCTTGACTTTGCTGTGGTAGCGGTATACTTTGAAATACCTTATTCTTTAACAAACTCACTGTGATTCTTTCAACTTTTTTTTCTAGACTATTATTGCAAATATTATTTATAAATTGGTCTGATTTTTCAATAGCATATTTTCCCTCTTTACCTTCTGGATAGGTAATGGTAAAGTCATGACCAATATTTTTACCTGTGATAAAATGGTAGTTATAGACACTAAGATCTAGATTTTTTGCTTTCTTTAAGAGTATTGTTGTGTGTATATTTAAAACATCAGTTATTGCACTAAATATTATACAAGGAGGAAAATCTTTGTTTAAAAGTTCTAAATTGTTGCAGGCATTTTTTATGCTATTGTTATAATACTCATTGTAAACAACTTCTTCAAGCTCTTTTCTTAAAAATTTAAGTTTACCAAATTTAAAAACCCCAAAAACAGGACTATTTAAAATTAAACCTTTAACCTTTATATCGCTTTCTACATCAAATCTCTTTTTAAGGTCATCACTTTTTAAGATATTAGCAACAAGTGTTGCTATATGCCCACCTGCACTATCTCCGCTTAGGAATAGTTTGTCATAGTTTATATGTTTTGAAATTTCATCATTTGCCTTTAAATATTCAAAAAGTTTAAAAGTTTCATACACAGGAGTTGGAAAACCTTTTGTTTCCGATTTGGTATACTCCATATTAATTACAAGATAGCCCTTTTGTGAAAGTAGTTGGCAATATCTTGAGCAGTTTTCTTTTATTCCAGCCACATATCCACCACCATGGATGTTTATAATTGTCGGAAGTTTTCCATTTTGCATATTTTTTGGATAATAAACATCAAATAGATTATTAACTTCGTCTTGCCCATACAAAATGTCTAATTGCCCAACTAAATCGCTTGGTGTTTCTGAATGTTCTTTTAGTTTTTGCTTTAAATGTTTTTTATCAAACATTTTAAAAACTTTAGAGTATATTTTTTTTAACATTTTTTCTCCTTTTTAATGTAGTTTAGGTTTTTATGAGATTCTTCACTAACACTCAGAATGACACATTTTATGCTCAGAATGACACCATGTCATGTCGAATCGCGTGAGCGATGAGACAACTTAGATAAATTTATATCACAATATTTACAAGCCTATTCTTTATACAAATTATTTTTCTGATAGTTTTGCCGTCAATATATTTTTGCACCGTTTCAGTTTCAAGGGCAAACTTTTTCATATCGTCTTCACCGCTGTCGGCTGGAATGTTTATTCTTGCCCTTATTTGTCCATTGACTTGTATAGCGATTTCAACATTTTTTGTCAGTGTTTTTGCTTCATCATATGTTGGCCAAGACTCATCAAATATAGAAGCACTATGCCCTAACTTTTGCCATACATCTTCCATATAATGTGGCATAAGCGGTGCCAAAAGTTTTGCATACGCCTCAACTGTATATTTCTCTTGGCTATAGTTTCTTTGGTTGTTTTGCTGATATTTTGCTATGGCAGATGTTAACTCCATGAGTCTTGCAATGGATGTGTTGAATTGGAAATTCTCCATATCCGCCGTCACACTCTTTATTGTTTTATTAAGCCAAACTTCTAGTTCTTCGTCTATATTTTTATTATCATTTTCTTTTAGATTATAAAAATTCTCAAAAACCTTTGCTATTTTTTGGAAAAATTTATTTATTGCAAGAATTCCGTCATCACTCCAAGGTCCGCCTTCGGTATATGAAAAGCCAAAACCAAGATATGTTCTAAACACATCACTTCCAAATTTTGCTACATATTCATCCGCACTCACAGTATTACCAAGACTTTTACTCATCTTTTGCCCGTCAGCACCAAGTATTGTACCTTGGTGAATTAAACTCTTAAATGGCTCTTGTCCGCTAACATAACCCATATCTGAAAGTGCCTTGTATACAAACCGTGAATACAAAAGGTGCATTGCTGCATGTTCAACTCCGCCAACATACTTATCCACTGGCATAAACTTGTCTGTTACTTTTTTATCAAAAGCCATTTTACTATTATGTGGGTCTAAGTATCTTAAATAATACCAACTAGAACATACAAATGTGTCAAGTGTGTCCGTTTCACGCTTTGCTTTGCCGTGACATTTTGGACAAGTTGTATTTACAAATTCGTCACAATAGTATAGTGGGCTCTTTCCTGTTGGTTTAAAGTCTACATTATATGGAAGGC